>CAIPVD010000351.1 GCA_903868375.1 uncultured delta proteobacterium | reverse complement strand
TGATGATCTTCTGGAGCCATTGCATATACCTGTGCCTGAACTTAGGCACAAGAAGGACGGTCCTGCCATCAGGACCGTCCTCCGATTCAACTTTTTTAACCGCGATCACATCAGACCATTGCGCTTGGTGGTGCTGGGTCATCTGGGTTACCTGCGTTCTTTAACGGAAATACTATCAATACAAGTGCGATCAATACAAAGATCCCAATGCTTACGATATATGTCGGTTCTTTAATAAGTTCCGGTATCCTTACATTGAAGAAGGCGAGCCCGGCTATTACAAGCCCCAAAAGCGCTTCGCCTGCGATAAGCCCCGAAGCTATTAGCACGCCGTTATTGTCGCTGCGGATAGTTTGTGCTTCGTTGAACTTTCTCTTCTTTGCGAACGACTGTACGGCACCTTTTATAATACCGCCGACGAATATTGCGGAGATCGTTTCGAACGGAAGGTACATGCCGATGGAAACGAGCATCGGGCTTCTTACCTGAACGAGAATGAAGGCAACGCCCATTAGCATGCCAACGATAACCAGTGGCCATGCCATATGCCCGCTAACAACGCCTTGAGCCAGCATTGCCATAAGGCCAGCTTGCGGTGCCGGCAACGCCTTGCCGCCGAATCCCGTGCCGCCCATGTTAATGTCACCCTGATGCAATATTAAGAGAGGGAAGAACATTACCAAGCACGCGAAGAGCAAGCTTATAATGTTCGCGCTCTGCATCTTCCAAGGCGTACCACCTAGAATGTGCCCTACTTTCAAGTCCTGCAGCATTTCGCCTGCGACCGCTGCGGTTACGCAGATAACAGCTGCAACGCCTAAAACAGCCGCGACGCCTTCTCTGCCTTTTGCTCCAAGAATGACCATTAAAATAGCCGCAACTATAAGAGTGCATATCGTCAGGCCGCTAACTGGATTGTTCGATGAACCGATCATACCAACAAGATATCCGGAAACTGCCGAAAAGAAAAATCCTGCGATGATCATCACTATCGTTGCAACTACCGCTGCAACCACATCGCCGCACAGATAATTATATAAGAATCCCATGAGTACCGCGCAGATGATAATGCCTGTCATTGCCCACTTGAAATGAATATCCTTTTCCAGCCTGCTACGTTCTTCGCCTGCCATTGCAGCTTTTTTGGTATCGCTGATCGAACGTTTGATACCGCCGAAGAGGTTGTGGCGCATTTTATATAATGTGTAAGTTGCGGAAACAAGCATGCCGCCAATAGCTATCGGGCGAACGATATATTTCCAAACGCCTATTGCGACCATGGGCCACGTGAGAGCGCCGCTCGACTGATCGATAGCTAACTGGAGCTGCGGGCCCATTAGATAAAGAATGATAGGAACAAGCAGGCCCCATGCAAGAACACCGCCTGCAACGTTTAACGCCGCAAGTTTTGGCCCGATGATATAACCTACGCCAATGTATGCCGGGCTAACGGCCGGGGTCGTTATCAACGCGCCTGCGCCGGTCTCGATGTTAATATCGCCTGCCTTTGTAACAAGGTGAATCGTGGTCTTCGCAAACATCACGAATCTTTCCCACGTAGCTGCAAATAGATTGAAAGCACCGGCAATTTGAACGCCAGCGCCAAGGAGCATTGCGCCAAAGAGATATGCCGCGCCTGTTCCACCGGCACGCCCTGCCTTGTGGATCTCGGCCGCAGCTATCGATTCTGGATAAGGAAGGTCCGCATCTTCGACCATAACCCTTCTGATAAGAGTCACGAAAAAGATACCAAGGAGTCCGCCGACGAACATGATGGCTGTCGCTTCGAAATAGTGCACGCGATCGCCGAAGTTTGTCCAAACGCCGGAGAGATAAAATGCCGGAATGGTGAATATTGCACCTGCCGCGATCGATTCGCCGACAGAGCCGGTGGTACGAGCGATGTTCTCTTCAAGTATCGAACCTTTGAAGAGGCGTAACACTGCCATGCCGATGACCGCTGCCGGATAAGTTGCCGCGATCGTCATACCGGCCTTAAGGCCCAAGTATGCGTTCGCCGCTCCTAGTATCACGGACATCAGGATACCCAAGATTAGAGCGCGAAGTGTGAACTCGCGCATATCTGTTTTCTCGGGAACATACGGAATATGCTTCGGTCTATCCATTTTGAAACCCCCTTTGTTTTGAGTGCGTGAACCTTTGCAAATCATTGAAAAAATAGCAACATTTTTTTTGACTTATAGGAAGAAATCCGATACTTGAAACTTTCAAATCGGAACTTCAAGGAGACAAAAATGGATAACGGCATATTCTATCCTGGAAAGAAACTCTATCGCTTTTCTATGCTTCTCTTTATATCGCTGATGATATTTGGAAGCTACTTTGCCTACGACAGCATAGGCGCTATCGAAAACATCCTTATTAAAGAACTTGGAATGGAACAAGGAACGATAGGAAGCCTTTATACCGCTTATTCTGTAGCGGCCATCTTCATCGTATTCTTCGGCGGCATGCTTATCGATAAACTTGGAACGCGAAAAGCCAGCCTTCTATTCTCCGGCCTCGTATGCGTTGGCGCGCTAGTAGTAGCTCTTGCCAACACAACATGGCTGGTATTTCTTGGACGTCTGATATTTGGCGCCGGAAGCGAATCGCTCATCGTTGCGCAAAGCACGATACTCGCAAAATGGTTCAAGGGAAAAGAACTGGCGCTGTCGTTCGGTATAGCGCTTACGATCAGCCGCGTTGGAACGCTGTTCAGCTTTAATACCGAAGCGCTCATCTCGAACTATTTCGGCAACTATAAATATGCGCTCTGGGCAGCTTTCTTCCTCTGCATGGCATCGCTTCTTTCCAACCTCGTTTACAATGCGATGGATAAGCACGGCGAACATGTCCTTCATAAAGAAGGCGAAGCCGCTTCTAGCGATAAAGTAGTTTTTTCCGATATCAAGCTCTTCTCAAAGTCATTTTGGTACATTACTCTGCTATGTGTAACGTTCTATTCAGCGATCTTCCCGTTCACCGCGCTTTCTACGAACATGTTCCAAGATAAATGGGGCATACCAGATATCGTGACCGGATCGGGAAGTTTCTTTTATGAAGCATGCGGAAACTTCTTCCACATGTTCAGCACGGCGCCTGGCATCACCAGCATAATCATATTCGCATCGATGTGCTGCGCGCCGTTCGCAGGTCAATTCGTCGATAAGATAGGACGTCGTGCATCGCTAATGGTGGTCGGTTCCATAATAATGATCCCCTGCTACCTCGTAATGGCGTTCACTCATATATATCCAGCATTACCGATGATAGCCTTGGGCGCCGCGTTCGTTCTTGTACCGGCAGCCATGTGGCCATCTGTACCGCTCATCGTTCCAAAGGAAAAGGTCGGCACCGCGTTTGGCTTCATTACTATGATACAGAATATAGGTCTTGGACTCTTCCCGTATCTTAACGGCAAGCTGCGTGAAGTAACGCACAGCTACACTTCCAGCATGGTGATGTTCGCTTGTTTAGGTGTTTGCGGGCTGATATTCGCGCTGCTCCTAAAACGTGCGACCGCCAAAGATGGGAATATCTTGGAAAGACCTTAGCCGGCTTCGCTGCACTCATTCAATCCAGCTTAAGAAGTTAAGATGAAGCGAAAGATAAAGAAGAAGATTACTGTTTTAATTTTCTGATCATAGAATAAGCGCGCCGAAGATGATTCTTCGATTCGATTCCGGTTATCTTGGATATATAGCCATAGACAACGAATATATCTATAACAGAAGCAACCTCTGCAATGGAAGCAAGTGAGATATCGAAGAACCTGTTTCTTTCTTTGATGCCGTAACGACCGTTCCCTTCCGCTAGATTAAGAATGGCACTCGATAGAGCCCTCTTTATCTGGTCTTCCAGGTACGCATTTCCCCTTGGTAAGCGTTTCAGCATGTCTGGCAATTTTTTTGCGAAATCTAAAAGTAGTTCGTAACCTTTCAACCTTTCGTGATTCATATGCGTTCCTTTCTTATTTGGTTTCTAATTTTTTACCTCCCCACTTGGCGAGGAGGCAAAAAATTAAAACCAAACAAAGGAGAAAATATGCTGAATCACGAAAGGCTGAAAGTGTATGAGTTCACTCTTGAAGTAGCAAAAAAAGTGCCAGACATGCTGACAGGTTTTCCACTAGGAAGTGCTTATCTAGCAGATCAACTTAAGAGGGCTGTTTCAAGTATCCTGCTAAACTTGGCGGAAGGGAATGGTAGGCGTTCTTTGAAAGAGAGAAGAAGATTCTTCGATATAGCAATAGGCTCGGCCACTGAATCGGCTGCGATATTAGATATTGTCTATGCCTATGAATATATCAGCCAAGAAATGCATTTAGAACTGAAGGATAAATTGGAGCAGATCGTTAGGATTCTATACAAGCTCAATTAACCCGCCTTTTCAAATCCGCTTCATCTAATTTGCGGTACTAATCTGCAGTTTCTAATCTGGTACATCCAATCGTGATTTGAAATTTGTAATCTGTATTGGTTTGCCTATAAAACGCAACACATTCAGGACTTAGAAGTTTTTTTCTATCTTTAGATCTTTGATTAGGCGCTCGATGTCGTCTTCGTAACTTGGTTCGCTAAAAATTCGGTAAAGTTCATCCATTTCTTCCGTCGATTCATCGTGTTTCTTGAACTTACCGGAGTTTATCTCTTCTTTGATGACTTCTACGTATTTGGTCGGGTACTTTTTGACTATGGCATCTACATACCTGTTAAGCCGCTTTGAAGCCTTCTCTTGCTGTTCTTTCTTTATCTGCTTCCAGTTCCTTAAATAATGGACACGGCAATAACCCGCGGTCGTCTGCGAGTTGTTACAGCTCTCTTCTTTGCATATCTTGATCTTCGCCATAATTTTAAGCCACCGTCTCCGTCTGCTGCTTAGATATTTCTTTTACAAAATTATACACGTAACTAATACCGCTACCTATCGAGAACCCGGCCGACACCAGCAACAACACCCAGCCGACCAGTATCCACTGCACGCCAAAGTACGAATAGTGGAGTATTAAGAACGATATGCCAAAACTTCCGAACGCGTTCTTGTATTTACCCCATTTGCTCGCCTGGATTATTATGTTTTCGTTCGCAGCAACCCCGCGCAGCATAGTTATAAGAATTTCCCTAACAAGGAGAATCACAACGAGCCAC
>CAIPVD010000350.1 GCA_903868375.1 uncultured delta proteobacterium | reverse complement strand
TCATTAAACAAAATGATCAACCACAAACGTCCAAGTTCAATTTTTGGGTGATAACGCCGCTCGTTTGCATGTCTATCGGGCTTTACGACGGCTTTTTGGGGCCAGGTACCGGGACTTTTCTGATAATCGCGCTTGTGCTTGTTGCAAAGATGCCGCTCCTCAACGCAACGGCCACGGCAAAGGCCTTCAACTTCGCATCTAATGTCGGCGCGCTTACCATGTTCATTATTTCAGGTAAGGTCTACTATGCCTGTGCCGTTCCCATGGCTTTCGCAAATATCGGCGGTAATTGGGTCGGCAGCCACTATGCGATGAAGCACGGCGATGGGTTCATTAAGAAGATATTGGTCGTTTCATTAACGCTGCTATTCGTGTATCTTGCCTGGAGATATTTTTAAGGGGACCTACAAATGGATAAAAGTAAATTAATGTACAAAGGTGTGGTGATAGATGTCTATCGCGATACGGTTGAACTGCCGAACGGCAACACCGCGGTCTTAGACCTTGCAAAACATCCCGGCGCATCGGCTATTGTTCCGGTGACCGACGACGGCAAGTTCGTTCTTATCAAACAGCTTCGTCATGCGGTTGGCGGATATTTGTACGAGATACCGGCCGGCAAATTGGACAAGCCGGGCGAAGATCCGCTTACATGCGCAAAACGCGAGCTGGCAGAGGAGACCGGCTATTCGGCTGGCGCGTGGAAAAAGCTTATCAGCATAAATACCACGCCCGGTTTCTCCAACGAGGTCATTCATTTATATTTAGCGACGGGGCTTGTCGCAGGTAAAACAGCGCACGAAGAAGATGAAATTATAGAGCTGCAGATATTTTCGAGGAAAGAGGTAGAGAAGATGATCGACGACGGAAAGATAACCGACGCCAAAACGCTCGTCGGCCTCTTTTTCGCGTTGAGAACCCTTAAATAATGTGTTAGTCAGCAAATATCAAAAAAGGAGAACGTATGTTAAACAAGGTTAAAAGGAAAATGGCGAAGAAGCACAAAAAGCGTCAGACGAAGATGGCCGACAAGCGTAGAGAATCGCTCAAGAAGAAAAAGAGCAAGTAGTGAAGAACGTTAAGATAGGTCTTGCCCTTGGTAGCGGCGCTGCCAAGGGCCTCGCCCATATCGGCGTGCTTAAGGCGTTCGAAGAAGAAGGTGTGCCGATATATGCCATCGCAGGTTCCAGTGTTGGGGCCGTGATAGGCGGCGCCTATGCGAGCGGCGTTAGTGTGGAAAAGCTGGAGACCTTCGCCATTAGGTTCGGCAGTAAGAGCCGCGCCGGATGGATGGACCCTGCGTTTTTCTTTAGGGGTGGAGGCATACTTAAAGGCGATAAAATAGAAGGGGCGCTCCGCGAACTAACAGGCCCAGTTAGCTTTAGCGATCTTAAGATCCCGTTCTTTCCCGTGACGTGCGACCTGATAACCGGCAAAGAGGTCGTTCTAAAAGAAGGCGATCTTCAGGCCGCGATCCGTGCAAGTTTCTCGATCCCAGGAATATTCACTCCCGTGCGTATTGGCGAGCATCTGCTAGTTGACGGCGGCGTTGTTGCGCCGATTCCTACGCGCATCTTGCGTGAACAGAAATGCGATATAATTATCGGCGTTAACGTGTCGATAGCTCCAAGCGCCGAATCTTCCATCTCGTCCGATGGAGTGCCGGGCATTTTAGATGTGCTGCTACAGGTCATGTCGATAACACAAGACAAGATCGCCGATCATTGCATGGCGATGGCGAACGTCCACATCGTTCCGGACATCGCCAACTTTAGCTGGACCGATTTTTCCAACAGCGAGAAGTTGATAGCTTTAGGCTACGAAGCCGCCAAAAGGCACATGCCTATCATTAAAGGTATGATCGCTTCAGGTAAATTCACCTCATTTATCAAGGGCTTGTTCCATCCCTAGCAACTCTGCCTATCCGCTTAGCCGATAATACTTATAGGTAATATACTTATGTCTTGTACGCCTCCAAAATTGCCGGAGTCTGTGGACAGTTGTTCGGCGGAATTCATCCCTGTTCCGACGGAGACCATAGAACTTCATAACGTTGACGCGGCCTGGAGCGATAATCCGCTCGAGCGCAAGCAGGTATATTATGAAGCGGGAATTCCTAATGTGTGCGATGAGTTCAGGACGATCCGTGAGCGTAATAAAACTAATGAAAAAAAGTTGATCGGACAGTATCATTTGGAAAAGTTCGAGAGCAACGGTATCACTATATCCTATTATAAGGAGCGTGGGAATGAGAGTTCACTTACGGCATTAGCCAATATGGCGGTTGGCCTGCACCAGTTGTTTCCGCAGTTTAAAAGTGA
>CAIPVD010000349.1 GCA_903868375.1 uncultured delta proteobacterium | reverse complement strand
ATCATCACAGACTGAAAGCGTATTGCGTACTCTTAGAAGTGGCAAAAAGGGTGCCGTCCCTGACACGCACTCTACCCAGAGGAGAAGGTTATTTGGTAGATCAGTTTAAGAGGGCGCTATCCAGCGCGATATTGAATCTATCCGAAGGTAACGGAAGGATATATGCAAAAGAAAGAGCTCGGTTCTTCAATATTTCAACTGCTTCAATTGCCGAATGCATGTCGTGTTTGGACATTCTTTTATCTTTCGGCTACATTTCTGAAGCGCTGCACTCCGAACTCTGCGGCAACTTTAAACTGTCCTACGCTATGATACGGAAGCTAGCTTCAATTCAGGCTCATCCGCCATCTGCATTCTGAAATCGAATTTTTAAATGATTCACTTGACCTCAAGTTCATCTTACGCTAGCTACAAGTAAGTAACCACTTACTTATGCACAATAAAAGGCTTACATCTAAAGACAGGCGGGCGCAGATAGCCGACATTGCCGCGGAGCTTTTTGCCCATAAAGGTTTTAGCGGCACCACTACGCGCGAGATCGCAAAGAAGGCGAAGGTCAACGAAGCGCTTCTCTTCAGGCATTTCCCAACAAAAGAGGCTCTCTACACCGAAATAATCAACCAGAAGATCCACATAAAGCCGGAGATGTTCAACGAAGCGGCCGTAAAGGCCGGAGACGATGCCGAAGTCTTCAAAACTGTTGCCAGGTTCATGATAAATCAGTCGGAAGAGGACAGCACTTTCATTCGGATCCTTTTCTTCTCGGCTCTCGAAGATCATCGCTTATCGAGCATGTTCTTCAAGGAACGGACGTTCGTTCTTTTCGATTTCCTGTGCAATTATATAGAGCGCCGGATCAAAACGAAGGTATTTAAGAACATCAAGCCGATGATAGCCGTTCGCGCGTTCATGGGAATGATCTTCCATTTCATCATAGTTGAAAAGCTGTTCAAAGTTCCAAGTAAGTGGAACACTCCTACCGAAGAAACGATCGATCAGTTCGTTGAGATTTTTTTGAAAGGGATATTGAAGAAATGACAAAGTTTAAATCATATTTGATGTTGGGTGTTTTGATTTTGACATTTGGATTTAATGCGCCTGCCTTTGCGGAAACATTAAAATTAACCCTGAATCAGGCGGTGGAACTTGCATTAAAGGCCAACTACGACGTGCAGGTGGCAGAGGCGAACCTTACAAAGCTTCAGGCGATGATCGGCGAAGTCAGATCGCGGGCGCTGCCGCAGATATCGGGCACGACCGGATATACGCGAAACATCGTCATTCCGGAGATGTTCCTGAACGATACAAAGTTCAAGGTCGGTTTTAATAACGTGTATAGCGCGGCGGCAACGCTCAATCAGCCGATATATTCCGCCGGCAAAGTGCTAAAGGCGATAAGGGCGGCGAAATCGGAAACTCAAAGCGTCGATGCGGCGCTACAGAACGTCAAGCACGAGATCGAACTTTTAACCAAGAAAACTTATTACGGAGTACTCCTTGCCGACAGGGATATAGATATAACGAAGAAAACGCTGAAGCAATTCACCGATCAGTTGACCTCCATCAAAACGCGTTACGAAGGTGGGCTCGAGAGCGATTACACATTAATGAGGCAGCAGGTTCAGGTCTCAAACATCACGCCTGAACTTTCGGCGGCTGAACAAGCCAAGCTCGTTCTTATCAACGCGCTAAAGGATATCCTGGCGCTGCCGAAGGAGCAGGAAATAGAACTTACCGGCGATTTTAAATTTGAGGGAAAAGATATTCCTTCGGATGAGAAGCTAATAGAGGTCGCCCTGTCAAAAAGACAGGATATCGCGTCCAAGCAGGCGCACGTTCAAACATTGCAATATGGAGTTGGGATCGAGCGGGGCGGATATCTGCCGACGCTCGGGTTCATGTCCAATATAAACTTTTCGGGACAGACGAACGACTTTGGGCTGGGAAATAAAGAAAGAACTTATGCGGTCGCCGTTGCTTTGCAGCTTTCCATGCCGCTGTTCGACGGGCTTAAAACTCATTATCGCATTCGCGAGGCGAAGTCGGACTTGAAAATTGCTTCAACGGAAGAGGTTCAGCTTCGGGAGAGCGTAAAGAGCGACGTTTTGAACGCCCGTTCGTCGTTCATCGAAGCGCGCGACAGGGAGCAGAGCCAGAAAAAGTCGCTCGACCTGGCGCAGAAGACGGTCGATATTGCGAGCCTTCGTTTTGTCACAGGGCTTACGACACAACTGGAGCTTAACGATACGATATTGCAGCGCGACCAGGCGGACAAACTTTACGCGCAGGCGGTTTTCGATGCGCTTTCGGCAGAGGCTACTTTAAAGCGTGTTATTGGAGGAATAGATGAGATCGAAAAATAGAAAGATATTGATCCTGGTTGCGGTGCTTGCGCTATTCGGGCTCTTGTTCGCAAAGGGCGCATGCAAAAAGAGGCTCGTCGTTCAAAGGCCGCCAAAAGAGGTGAGCGTCGTTACGCCGGAGCGCCGCACGATATCTAAGACCGTGATCGTGACCGGAAGCGTCGAGGCGGAGAGCTTTGCCGAGATCTATCCGCGCGGGCCCGGCAAGGTGCTAAAGAAACTCCTTAACGAAGGCGATCCGGTCGAGAAGGATCAGCCCATTATGACAACTCTTCGCGACGATGTCGGTTATACTTTCAAACCGGCTCCGGTCGTTTCCAAAATATCGGGGCTAATAGGCAGGATATATGTTGATGTGGGTGGAACGGTCGATACGACCACGCGCGTTGCGACGGTCGTTCAGCCGGACCGCATGAGAATAAAGCTCGATGTGCCGGAAAGATATCTGCCGAATATAAGCGTTGGCCAGAAGGTGGACTTCGAAAGCGATACGCTTCCAAACGAAAAATTCGAAGGCGCGATCACGTCCATCAGCCAGGCGGTGGATATTAAGAACCGAACGAGCCGCGTGGAACTTGCAATTCCCAACGAAGGTCACAAACTCGTGCACGGCATGTTCGCGCGCGTCGATATGCCTATCGTTACGCATGAGAACGTGCTGAATATTCCCATAACCGCGATCAGCTGGGAAGCCGACAAGCAGTTCGTCTATAAAGTGGTGAACGGCCACGTTGTTCATTCGCAGATAGAACTGGGCATCCGCAACGCGACCCAGGTCGAAGTGTTGAAGGGACTTGCAGACGGCGAAGCCATAGTCGCCGACGACCTGCTGGATCTTAAAGATGGAGATCCCGTAAAATGAAACTGAACGAAGTCTTCATTAAAAGGCCGATATTCGCGGCGATGATCATACTAGCGATGGTGGTCTTAGGCGCATTCTCGTTCTTAAAGCTTGGCGTCGATCTCTACCCGCAAATCGATTTCCCCGTCGTGACCGTGAACACGCAGTTGCTGGGGGCAAGCCCGGAAGAGATAGAAACTGAAATTTCGAAAAAGATAGAAGAACAGATAAATACCATCGCAGGATTGGATGAACTGCAATCGTTCAGTTACGAAGGAAGTTCCATGGTCGTTGCGCAGTTCGTCCTTGAAAAGAACGGCGACGTTGCGGCGGAAGAGGTTCGCGACCGCGTGAACCGCGTCGTTAGCGAATTTCCGTTCGGCACAAAGCAGCCGATAGTAGAAAAGTTCGACGCGGCGTCTTCGCCGATATTGCAGGTGGTGGTAACGGGCGATCTTCCGATCCGCGACCTTACGCGCATTACGCGTAAGCAGGTGAAGGAGATGCTCGAGAACGTCGATGGCGTCGGCAACGTCCGCGTGTTGGGCGGCCGCGAACGGGAGATACACGTTCAGATAGACCCAGTAAAGATGGAGGCGCGCGGCGTATCGGTAGCAGACCTTGAAAAAGCGCTCTATTCGCAGAACATCGAACTTCCCGGTGGCCGAATAACGGAAGAACCGCGCGAACTCACCGTTAGAACGATGGGCCGCATCGAAAACGCCGAGGATTTTGGGAACATTCCGATTGAAACGGTGAACGACACGCCGGTACTTGTAAGAGATGTGGCAACGGTTGGCGATGTTGAAGAAGAACAGCGCACGTTCTCGCGATTCGACGACGTTTCAGCGATAACTTTGGTCGTAAGAAAGCAGTCGGGCGCGAACACGGTCGATGTTGCGGAAAAATTAAAACAGCGTGTGGAAGAAATAAGGCCGACGCTTCCGCCAGGGATGGATATCACTTTTACGCAGGACCAGTCGCGTTTCATTCTTGCAAGCGTCCATTCGCTCGAAGAAGATGTGGTGCTCGGCGCTATACTCGTTGCCTTAACGGTGCTTCTATTTTTAAAGAACGTTCGCAGTATGTTCATCTGCGCCATATCTATACCTGCGTCCATCATTTCGACGTTCACGCTAATGCATTACATGGGCTTTACGTTCAACAATCTAACGCTTCTGGCGCTTTCTCTTGCGACCGGTATAGTCATAGACGACGCCATAATTGTCTTAGAAAATATATTCCGCCATATCGAAGAGCTGAAAGAAACGCCGATGAAAGCGGCGATGGCGGCGGTGGGCGAGATAGGTTTGGCGGTCGTTTCCACGACGCTTTCGCTGATGGTCATATTCGTGCCGCTCGCGTTCATGAGCGGCATCATCGGCCGTTTCATGTACAGCTTTGGGCTTACGATGGCGTTCTCGATCGGCGTTTCGCTTGTTTTTGCGTTCGTGCTGACTCCAACTTTGAGCGCAAGGTTATTGAAGCCGGCCACCGAAGGTGCGGTCGAAAAAGAAAAGCACGCATCGACTCGCGAAAGTTTCCTGAACCGTTTTCTCGATACGCACTACACCAAAATGCTTCACTGGGCGCTGTCGCACCGCAAGGTGTCGGTCATTATTGCGGCCGTTATCATGCTATCCACGATCCCATCGGTTATCTTCGTTGGAAAGGATTTCATTCCGCACGACGATAGAAGCGAGTTCAACGTCCACGTAAAGGCGCCGGTTGGCACATCCATCGCCGCGATGGACAAGACGATGGCTGCGATGGAGCTGGATATTCGAAAGCTGCCTGGAGTTATTCATCTGCTAACGTCTGCCGGCAACGGCGACAACAAGGCGGTCAACGAAGGCGATATATATGTGGGGCTTTCGGATATTAAAGAACGCAAGTTCACGCAGCAGGAGCTAATGTCATCAGCTCGCCAGCTCTTAAAGAAATATTCGGCGCTTCGCACGTCGGTGCAATATGTCGGCGGCGTAGGCGGCGGTTCGCAATCTGATTTCCAGTTCAGGCTGACCGGAAACGACCTGACGAAACTTCAGGAATACGCCGGAAAGCTGATGACGGAAATGCGCAAGCAAAAAGGTTTTGCGGACGTAGATACCACGTTCGAACTTGGGAAACCCGAAGTGAGGGTGAACATTGACCGTAGCCGTGCGGCGGACCTGGGAGTTACATCGAACGATATCTCCGGCGCGTTGCAGCTTTTCGTTTCAGGCGAGAAGGATATAACCAAGTTCAAGGTGTTGGACGAACTTTACGAGGTTCGCACGCGCCTGGAAGAGAACTACAGGAAGCATCCTTCCAACCTTTTGAATCTCACCGTGCCTGCATCCATTGGAACCAGGGCGGATGGTGGCGGCGACCACAAGCGGCCGGTCAGGCTCGACCAGATCGCTTCGATAGAAGAAACGACCGGCCCTTCGCAGATAGAACGTTACATGCGCCAGCGCTCGATCGAGATCGACGCGAACCTTGTCGGCATGCCAACTGGCACGGCGAAGCAGTTCGTGTTAGGCGAGATCGACAAACTCGACTTCGACGCAGGCTACGAAGCGAACTTCGTCGGCCACGCGAAATATATGAAGGAGATGCAGACGAACTTCCTAATGGCTTTCATCCTCTCGTTCATATTCATGTACATGATCTTAGCTTCGCTCTTCGAAAGCCTGTTGCATCCGGTGACCATTTTACTTTCGCTGCCGCTCGCATTTCCGTTCGCGATCTTCTCTCTCGTAGTTACCGGCATGACGTTGCATATCATCTCGATCTTGGGGCTCTTCCTGCTTATCGGCATAGTTAAGAAGAACGCCATCTTGCAGGTCGATTACACGAACACGCTTCGCGCCGGTGGAATGGAACGCCACGCGGCACTTGTGCAGGCTTCGCGTACGAGGCTGCGTCCCATCATGATGACGACGCTAACGCTCGTTGCCAGCATGCTTCCGGTCGCACTTTCGCGCGGTCCGGGTTCATCGGGCAGGGCGCCGATGGCGGTCGTCATTATCGGCGGCCAGAGCTTGTGCCTGCTTGTAACGCTGTTACTTACGCCGGTCTTCTATTCTGTCTTCGACGATGTCCAGGTGAAATGGTTACCAGTTTGGTGGGGGAAGTTAATGCAGCGCCTGGCATTTCTTGAAACATTCAAAAATAATCTGGTGACACGCTTCGCCAAAAAGATTGAATAATTAAAGAGTTGACAGCGTTTATGCGACGGTTTATATCCCTCCTCCAAAGAGTTATCGGTTCTTTAAAAAAGTAAGCAACTTTTATGCAACTGCGGCGATAATGGTAAAAAAATAAGCCCGCCTTCGCTACAGGCTTCGGCGGGACAAGGAGGAAAGTATGGGAGAATGCACATTGTTGGATATCTTAAATAATAAATATGAGCATGTAACTGATGCTATAGAATGCAGGGACAAAATAGAAAAGGAATCAGGAAAACCACTGCGTATCTCTATAAAAGATTGTGATGAGACACTATCAATTTCTACTTTTTCTGCGTTTGAGGACTGCACTGAAGGTGCGAGTTTTGGTTCAGGTGGTGCTCCAAGCGAATATGATGCCAGACGGTGCGCAGAGGCGCTGACTCGCCTAACGGGCAAATTCCACGGGGTAAAGGTTTCTTCCGGATTCTGGTGCGAATACAGCGTAACGACAAATCCCCTCGAGATAGATACGTCTGATGATATTTGTATGTTTCGTAAAAATTGATAGAGAACTCGCTTTCCCCCAATCTTCTTGACTTTTCGGACGCTTGTCCTTAATTTATAACGCATCATGGCGGGGGGAGATCACAATTACTTTTATTTAAGACGCTTACATTCACTCTTGGGAATTTTCCCGATCGGTATATTTCTCTTCGAACATTTTTTCTCAAATTCATTCGCATTTCAGGGGCCCGAACGCTTCAATACGCTCGTCGAAACCTTCCAAACTATTTGGATAACGCCGATACTCGAAGTCGCAATGATCGGCCTCCCGATCTTGTTCCATGCGGTATTGGGGCTCATTATCGTTTACACTAGCACGACGAATTTTGTCCCTTACAGCTACTATCGCAACTGGATGTATTTCTTCCAGCGCGCGACCGGTTTGTTTGCGTTGGCATTCATCTTCCTGCATGTCTATTCGGCACGCATCGCGCCGCTACTTGAAGGGCGCCACGTAACATTTTTGGACATGCAGAAGATCTTTCATCCAGCGTGGGCGAAGTGGTTCTATGTGATTGGCATCTTGTCGGCGGCGTATCATTTAACGAACGGCATCTGCACAACGCTCATGACGTGGGGGATAACCGTTTCGCCGCGGTCACAAAGGATAACGGCTGTTGCGTCTTGGGCGATGTTTTTGGGGCTTGGCGCTTGGGGACTCTTGATACTTCGGGCATTTTTATGACAATTGCAAATCCACGAATAATCATAGTTGGCGGCGGGCTCGCGGGACTTATGAGCGCAATTAAAATTTGCGAAAAGGGCGTTCCCGTATCTATTTTTTCGGTCGTCCCCGTCAAACGTTCGCATTCGGTCTGCGCGCAGGGCGGAATTAACGCTGCCATCAACACAAAAGGCGAAGGCGATTCGATAGAGCAGCACATTTTCGATACTATCTACGGCGGCGATTTCCTCGCGCAGCAAGAACCGGTGAAGAAACTTTGCGAAGCGGCGCCGGGAATAGTCTATATGTACGACCGAATGGGCGTTATGTTCAGCCGCACTCCAGAAGGGCGCTTAGACCTTCGCTTATTTGGCGGAGTTAAGAACCGAAGAACATTATTTGCCGGCGGCACCACCGGCCAGCAGCTTATGTATGCGTTAGATGAACAGGTGCGAAAGTTCGAAAGCCGTGGCCTCATTAAAAAATTCGAAGGATGGGAATTCACCTCCATCGTTAAAGACCACGAAGGTCGTTGCCGCGGTATCACGGCGATAAATCTTGCCACCATGGAAGAACATGTCTTCCGTGCCGATGCGGTGATCATGGGCGTTGGCGGTTATGGCCAGCTTTACGGCAAGGCAACTAACTCCACTCATTGCAACGGAAGTGCGGCGAGCGCATGTTTTCAGCAGGGGGCGACGCTTGCAAATATAGAAATGGTCCAGTTCCACCCAACAACCATACCAGGTGACGACAAGGTTCGATTAATATCGGAAGCGGTGCGTGGCGAAGGCGGCCGCGTTTGGACATATAAAGACGGCAAGCCGTGGTACTTTTTGGAAGAGTGGTATCCAGCATACGGCAACACGGTTCCCCGCGATGTAGCGGCGCGCGCAATTTGGAAGGTCGTTAAAGATATGAAGCTGGGCGTTAAGGGCGAAGACGTCGTTTATTTAGACGTCACGCACATCGATCCGGATGAATTAGAAAGAAAACTTGGCGGCGTGCTCGAGATCTACTCGAAGTTCGTGGGCGTCGACCCAAAACGCGTGCCGATGAAGATATTCCCAGGCGTTCATTATTCCATGGGCGGATTTTACGTTGACTTCGATCACATGACGAGCGTGCCTGGGCTATTTGCCTGCGGCGAATGCGATTATCAGTATCACGGCGCGAACAGGCTGGGCGCGAACTCGCTCCTATCTGCAACGTTCTCCGGATTTGAAACGGGCCCTTCTGCCTTGAACTACGCAAAGAACCTGGCGAAGTCCTGCGAATCTATCCCGGCGGCCGTCTTTGACGATGAACATCAGCTTCAGATCGAGATAAATAAAAAACTTGTCGGAATGAACGGCAAAGAAAATCCTCATCAGCTGAAAAAAGAACTGACAGAAACGATGATGGAAAATGTTGGCGTCGTAAGGTTCAACGATAAGCTTAAGAAGGCGGACGAAAAGATAATAGAACTTATGCAGCGTTTCTACGCCTGCGGAATTCAGGACAATGGAGCCTGGGCGAACGATGAACTTTTGTTCATGCGCACGCTTCATAACCAGTTCATCTTGGGCCGCGCGGTTGTAGGAGCAGCTCTTGCCCGCGACGAAAGCCGCGGTTCGCATTACAAGCCCGATTTCCCGAACAGGGACGATGTAAATTGGATGAAGACGACGAAGGCGAGCTACACGACCGATGGCCCGAAGTTCGATTACGAACCGGTCGAACCGATACATATAAAGCCGATAGTTAGGCGCTACGACGTAGCACCTGCGAAAACGGTGGATGAATAATAATTATGAAGGCAAGTGTCAGATTAAAAGTTAGGCGCCAGGATAACCCAAAGAGCACGCCATATTGGGAGAGCTTTGAGATCCCATACAGGCAGCACTTGAACGTTATCAACTTGCTAATGGCGATACAGGAAAACCCCGTGAACGAACATGGGCAGAAGGTGGCGCCGGTCGTTTGGGAATGTTCGTGCCTAGAAGAGGTCTGTGGTTCCTGCACGATGATAATAAATGGAAAAGTTAGGCAATCGTGTTCAGCTCTTGTCGATCAGTTCGAGCAGCCTATTGTGCTTGAACCGATGAGCAAGTTCCCGGTCGTTCGCGACCTGCGAGTTGATAGGCGGGCGATGTTCGAAACACTAAAAAAGATACAAGGCTGGGTAAATATCGACGGTTATTTCAATTTGGGGCCGGGGCCTGTCCTTGACGAAAAGATCAGGATGAAGTGCTACGAATATTCGCGCTGCATGACCTGCGGCTGCTGCTGCGAAGCCTGCCCGCAGTTCAATTCGCGTTCGCCATTTATCGGCGCATTCGCGTTCGGCCAGGTGCATCTGTTCAATTCGCATCCTGTTGGCAAGTTCGACGAAGCGCGTCGGCTCGATTCCATAATGGGAATGGGCGGCCTTGCCGATTGCGGCAACGCCCAAAATTGCCTGCGCGCCTGTCCAAAGAATATCCCGCTTCCCGATGCCATTGCTGAACTTGGATGGACAACCACCAAACGCGCGGTTACAAGATTTTTCAAAGAGTAATTTTCATGATTAAAAGAGCTATATTTTTTACGGCCTTGATATTAACTTTGGCCGGAAGCACTTTTGCGGGCGAGGCTAAAAATCAGTTCAACAAGTTCGTTCCAAAGGGATGGCAGCTCATAGGCCAAACAGATGGAAGTATCGGCGGAGGGATCGAATATAAAGCGTTAGTGATAGCCGATCCCTCGGTCGAAAAGATGAACTGCGTGGATATAGTTCATGCGCCCGTTGCAGTACAATCTCGAAAACTTATCGTCCTTATTAAAGATGAAAAGAATGCGTGGCATGAATCCACCTCTTCCAGCAAGGCTATCTTGAAGAAATGCGATGGTGGTCTGCTCGGAGACCCTTTTAGAAAAGTGAGCGATGATAATGGGATGCTTGTT
>CAIPVD010000348.1 GCA_903868375.1 uncultured delta proteobacterium | reverse complement strand
TGGCCATCGCCTTTATTCCGCGTTCTTCAATATATTTTGCAGCAACATCTTCTATGTAGCGGCCTCTCACCGCGACCGTTCTTCCAACGTACGGGCACCATTCAAGCCATTTTTTAGCAACCTTTTCCCCTTCACCATCGCAAAAATAGCGAGCAAGAGTGTCTTTGCTGACGGTTTCTTCCAAGTGCCTTAGATAGGCAACCCCTTTTGCCGACGGGCTGACTGGGTTCATAGCCAGAATCAATCACACCATGCGAAAAAAATAAAGCTAATTTCCCAGCACGCCCATCAGAATTGCTTCTTGACAAGACAGCCCTCTTATCGTAAAAATACGATAAATGAAAACAAAGACAACGTGCGACATAAGCTTAATGTGCAAAGCGCTGGGGAATCCTATCAGGACGAAGATATTTAAGTATCTTAAAGACGCCAATAAATGCATCTGCGGCCAGTTGGTCGATATCCTACCGATTGCCCAGGCAACCGTTAGCCAGCATCTGAAAGTGCTTAAAGATGCGGGGCTCATCAATGGCACGATAAACGGGCCCAGCACCTGCTATTGCATCAACAAAGCGGCGCTAAAAGAGTTCAAAAGAATGGTCAAAGATTTTTGAGGTTAAATATGCCCGAAACAATATTAAGCGTCAGCTCTAAGCTAACGCTTAGCGATAAGATAGGCATGATCAAAATGCGGTTCGGCATTAAACGGAACAGGTACCGTGTAATGCCCGGCCTATACAAAGTTGGTGCGCCTACCCCAAACTCCCCTGTTTTCGTATCCGCCAATTATAAAATGAGTTTCGATATTCTAAGAAATGAACTTGCAGGAATTGACGCCTGGATCCTGGTCATAAACACGCGAGGCGTGAACGTTTGGTGCGCCGCCGGCAAGAAGACATTTTCCACGTGCGAGATCGTGCGAATGATACACAGGGCAGAATTAGAAAAGCATGTGGATCACAGAGAGCTGATACTGCCGCAGCTTTCCGCACCGGGCGTTGCGGCACATGAAGTATTGAAAAGCAGCGGATTCAGGGTAATATTTGGGCCGGTTAGGGCTAAAGATATAAAGCAATTCATGGATAACGGTAAAAAAGCGAACGAATCGATGAGAGAGGTAACGTTCACTGCCTGGGAAAGGCTTGTCTTAACGCCGTTAGAGTTCACTTCGCGAACATTGATATCGCTTTATGTTATCGCCGCAATATTCATTCTATCCGGATTAGGCCATAATTTCTTCGCCTTCGGCAACGCATGGCCCAAGGCATTTTTTGGAACAGCGGTATATTTCATTGCGCTAATTGGAGGCGGATTCATTGCGCCTTTACTTCTGCCGTGGATACCTGGACGAAGTTTTTCTATCAAAGGTGCCTTTATCGGCCTTGTGCTGTCAGCCGCCTTTTGCGTTCTTTTCCAAGGGCAGCTGGGCCATTATGCAATGGCCGCGCTAATATTGTTCTCGACCGCGGTTAGTTCATATGTAGCACTTAACTTCACCGGCGCCACGCCCTTTACATCGCCAACAGGAGTAGAAAAAGAAATGCGAAGGGCAATTCCGCTGCAGGTCGCCGCGACTATTTCGTCTATCGTGCTATGGATAGTTTCCGCATTTACCGGAGGTGCGTTATGAAACATTTTAGATATCTGGAAGGCGTCTCAACCTTGGTTCTAGATAAAGCCCTATGCACCGGCTGCGGCATGTGCAAGGTCGTCTGCCCTCACCGGGTCCTTACCGTAAATTCAAGAAAGGCAGATATTGTCGACAAAAACGCCTGTATGGAATGCGGCGCCTGCGCAAATAATTGTCCAGTGAACGCGTTAAGCGTGACACCAGGGGTTGGTTGCGCAGCCTACATCATTCAAACTTGGATAAATAAAGACAAGGCAGCGTGCGGATGCGGCAAAGGCGAGTGTTGTTAACTTAATTTTTCCCTTCCATCCCGGCTATTTTGTGATACTCACGCGCGCGATGCTTCGTATCGACAACATAGAGAAGTCGTTTGGCAAACAGGTGATCTTTAACAAGGCGAGCCTGCAAATGCAGCCGCACGAACGCGTGGGGCTGGTTGGTAGGAACGGAAGCGGCAAATCTACCCTTTTGCAGATGATACTTGGCGAGACCGAACCTGATGACGGAACGATAATAATACCTAAAACCTACCGCATCGGCCACGTCGCGCAGCACCTGCATTTTACGGAACCAACCGTCTTGCAGGAAGCATGCTTGGGCCTGTCGCCCGACGAGATGTACGACTATTACAAGGCCGAAGCCATCCTATTTGGGCTTGGCTTTACCGAGGCCGATATGCAGCTTCCGCCTTCGCACTTTTCCGGCGGATTTCAGGTGCGTCTTAACCTTGCAAAGGTCTTGGTTTCGCACCCTAACCTTTTACTACTAGATGAACCGACGAACTATTTAGATATCGTCTCTATCCGCTGGATAATCAAATTCTTAAAAAAGTGGCCGCACGAACTTGTGCTGATATCTCACGACCGAGAATTCATGGACAGCGTTACAACGCACACGGCGGTGATCCACAGGCAAAAGATCCGCAAGCTGCCTGGCGACACAGCAAAGGTTTACGCGCAGATAACGCTGGAAGAAGAGGTCCACGAAAAAACGCGCCAAAACGAATCGAAGCAGCGCGAACACATCGAAGCCTTCGTAGAACGCTTCCGAGCGCAGGCGGCCAAGGCAGCGGTCGTTCAATCGCGGCTTAAATTGCTTGAAAAACTTCCGCAACTTGAAGAGCTTGAAGCGATAGCCGATCTAGATTTTTCGTTCCGACACGCAACGTTCGAAGCAAAGACGGCAATGACCGTTGAAGGTTTAACGTTCGGCTACGATCCAAACCATCTTTTAATAAGAGACCTGAACATGATGGTCAATTCGGGCGACCGGATAGCCATTATTGGTAAGAACGGACGCGGCAAATCTACACTGATTAAGCTTTTGGCGGGCGAGCTGGAACCGCTGCAAGGGACAATTAACAAGCATCAGCTGCTGAAAATCGGTTATTTTGGGCAGACGAACATCGATCGGTTGAATGCAGATTACACTGTTGAAGAAGAGATCGACTCCGCAAATGTAAATCTTGGAAGAACGGCGGTCCGATCTATCTGCGGAACGATGATGTTCAGTGGCGAATCGGCAGAGAAAAAAGTTAAAGTGCTGTCTGGCGGCGAAAAAAGCAGGGTTATGCTCGGCAAG
>CAIPVD010000347.1 GCA_903868375.1 uncultured delta proteobacterium | reverse complement strand
CTATTCGTCTGCGTGTGCGTTCGTTGAAGCTATAAAAAAAGTTATTCGATGATTAAGCTCGCTTTTTTGACGGTTTTGTATTATTTTCTCGAATCGAGAATGTTCAAATCAAATCAAATCAAATCAAATAGTTAATCCTAAGTGCCGGTTGGTATCTTTTTTGCATTATAGAGTGTTTGTCGTTCCCGCGAAAGCGGGAATGACGTTTAAATTATGCGATGGCTAATCGGAGTCCATCGCCCGAACAAAGGGGCATATATGATGAAAGCAATCGTTAGATCAGTGCTAGTCCTTGCGGTTCTTACTTTGCCGATGATTGTCATGGCAGCAACAACTGTGCAACCGACAGTAAAAACGGCTGTAACCGTTGCACCGGCACCGGCAGTAACTGCTCGAACCACAGCCGCAACGTCAGTTCTGACGGCACCAGCTGTAACAGTTCCAAAGGTAATTCCTGCACCATCTCCGGTTTCGACTCAAAATATTGATGCAATACAATCTGTATTAAAAAATGAAGCCATGCTAAGTAAAATAACGGGTGTTCAAATATTTGGATGGGTAATATACGTTCATTTACAATCGAATCATACTTTGGCGGGTGTTGTTAATTATAAATCTGATACTTTCTTTGTTTGTGACATGAATGAGACAGCCGTGCCAAACATCGTGCAGAGCAGTTCTGATTCAATGATGGAGTTGTGTAAACATATTACTTCTACCAATGCGATAGGCCGCACATATTCTATTAACGAGAATGCGATACAATATAAGGAATTGTTTGATGCAGCTGTATCATTGGCAAATGATGCTTATGGTAAAACGATGAAAGGTGTATCTAGTAAAAATATAAGTAATGCTAGCTCCGAGAAATGTGTTAGCATTTATACGCAGCAATCATCTACGATTCATAATAAGTGGAAAATTTCTGAAAGCCCTTCAATTGAATTTGAGATTTACAATGATAGTTACGATTGTTCAATGAGAAGTAGTGGTTTAATATCATATTCTACACCTGCATATAAAATTACAATTGAAGTTGTGTTACCTTGGTTTACGCCACTTCTACCAACCGATCCTGAATCATATGATGGCTACATGGATAAACCGGTTCAAGATTTATATTATAATGGCAAGTAATTGGTGGATTATCCATAAAACTATATGGGGCTGAAAGGGTTTAAAAACCTTTTTAGCCCTTTTTGCTTCTGACAAAGCATGCAGCAAAAAACAAAGAGGTGTCATTCTCAAATATTAAGCTCGCTTTTTTGACGGTTTTGGATTATTTTCTCGAATCGAGAATGTTCAAATCAAATCAAATAGTTAATACTAAACGCCGATTGGTATCTTTTTTGCATCATAGAATGTTTGTCATTCCCGCGTTGGCGGGAATTACGTTAACTTATGCGATGGCTAATTGGAGCCCATCGTCTGAACAAAGGGGCATATATGATGAAAACGATCGTTAGGTCAGTGTTTGTGCTTGTAGCTCTGGCTTTGCCGATGGTTGTAATCGCGGCAACAGCCGCGCCGGCAACGAAAGCTGTTACACCAGCGCCTGCGGTATCACGCGTTACAACTCCAGCAGTTACGGTACCAGTTGTTAAGCAGGTAATACCACTAGCATCCACAACAAGTGTCATAAATAGTAAGATGATGGATTATTTTATCCAAACTTCTGGAGAGATTGAAAATATTCATTTTTCCCCAGATGCAACACTTGTAAAATGGCGTGATAAGTATCCACCGACTATGTTTGCCTATATTATGGGCTCATCACAAAATGCGGCGGATTGTGTGTTATTGATTCCTAATGGGTCGGCTACCACAAATTCTGATTTATATACGAGAAATACACAAATCAGTAGTGCTTGTGAGAGTATGATGTATGAGAATCTCGGGAATTATGCTGGGGCTATGGCTAAACATGTCTCAGTGTTGTAGATTTTTTTAATAGTCGCTATTTAAGAGGTATTGCAGAGGGAAATGATATATACAATGCATTCAAATCAAAACTGATTGATGGTTCTTTGAAGCAAGAAAACGTTGGAATGCAATTCAACTGTATGATAAAAGGTCAATCTCAATCTTTCAATGTGTATCCGACATGGTCTAGTGTTTATCAGGGTAAAGAAATGTTCGTCCAGATGACCGGCAATGGCGTAGCGTGGTTTGGGCAAACTCCGAATGGAAGTGGAGATTGTGAAATTAATGAAGTTTCAATAGTTCAAGGTTTTTCTGCTTATCAATATTCTAGCGAAACAGTAGTTCTGTCCGGATTACCTAATCCAGCAAGGGTATTTAACGCAATCCTTCCGAGTTTAAAATGCTATTACTATGATGGTAAGCTGTGTGGAAAATAGATAGCTTAGATAAACCAGTGATATTTACAAGGGCTGAAAGGGCTACAAACCTTTCGGCCCTTTTTGTTTCTGGCAAAGCATTAGTCAAACCGTTGACAAACTATACTCAAACTGCTACCACCGCAAATCGTTATGGCACATATAACGCTCAACGGTGACAGGCAGGAGATCGGTGATCCGAAGCTTCTTTCCGACCTTCTCGTCCAATTAAAACTTAACGCACCTTATCTGGCGGTGGCGGTGAATGATAAGGTCATTCCGCGTTCGGAACATGCGGCTACAAAGATAAGCGAAGGGGATAGGATAGAAGTGATTCATGCAGTTGGAGGAGGTTGAAAATGTCATACAAAATTGCAAATAAAGAGTTCACGTCGCGGCTTATGGTCGGCACGGGCAAGTATGCTAGCTTCGAGCAGATGCAGACGGCGCTTGAACAGAGCGGAACTGAAGTCGTGACCGTAGCTCTTCGGCGCGTGAAGTTAGATGGCACGCGCGAGGAAAATCTACTCAACTTCATCGACCGCAAAAAATATTGGATACTCCCGAACACTGCCGGCTGCTACAACGTGAAAGACGCCGTTCTTACTTCGCACCTTGCGCGTGAGGCGTTTGGAACAAATTGGGTAAAGCTCGAAGTTCTTGGAAATGAAAAGACGCTCTTCCCCGATAATGAAGGCTTGCTTGAGGCAGCGAAGATGCTAGTTAAGGACGGATTCGTTGTGTTGCCATATTGCGCGGATGATCCAATTATGTGTAAGAAGCTTGAGGACATAGGTTGCGCCGCGGTTATGCCGCTCGCCGCGCCGATAGGTTCAGGACTTGGAATTAGAAATCCAACAAATTTGCAGATAATCTTAGAGACGGTGAAGCTGCCGGTAATAGTCGATGCGGGAGTTGGCTGCGCATCCGATGCCGCAATCGCTTTGGAGCTTGGTTGCACGGCGGTGCTGATGAACACGGGCATTGCAGGAGCTAAGGATCCAATTAAGATGGCGGTTGCGATGAAGAACGCGGTGGAAGGTGGCCGCCTTTCATTTGAAGCAGGGCGTATTCCCAAAAAATTGTACGCTACGGCTTCGAGCCCGATAGATGGAGTTGTAAGAAGCTGAAAATGGAAAATTCCAAATGACAAATCCCAAACTCCAAATAAATCCCAATATCAAAATTCCAATGAACTAAACAATTGATTGTTTGGTGATTTGGTCATTGAAACTTGGATATTATTTGGAATTTGTAATTTGGAAATTGGGATTTGTTTTGTATATGTCAACACAGATGCAATATGCCCGCGAGGGTGCGATCACAAAAGAGATGAGGGTAGTGGCTGAAAGCGAAGGCCTTACGCCAGAATTCGTGCGCGATGAAATAGCCAAGGGCACGCTTCTAATTTGCGCGAACGTGAATCATAAGAATTTGAAGCCGATCGGCATCGGCGTTGCCACGCGCTGCAAGATAAATGCGAACATCGGTAATTCATCTCTTCGCTCGGATGCCGCGTGCGAGCTTAAAAAACTTAACACGGCCCTCAAGTATGGCGCCGATGCAGTGATGGACCTTTCAACTGGCACGGATATAAATAAAATTAGGCAGGTGATAATCGATAATTCGCCGGCTCCAGTTGGAACCGTGCCGATGTATCAGGCGGTCGAGCTGGTCGAAAATGTAGAAGACCTAACGGTTGACCAGATGTTTGGCGTAATAGAAACACAGGCGAAGCAGGGCGTCGATTTTATGACCATTCATGCGGGATTACTTCGCGCGCACGTGCCGCTAGCCTGCAAACGCACAACTGGTATAGTCAGCAGGGGAGGCGCGCTGCTCGCGCAGTGGATGAACAAGAATGATAAAGAAAATCCGTTCTACACTCATTTCGACCGGTTGTTGGATATCTGCGTGGAATATGACGTTAGCTTAAGCTTGGGCGATGGTTTGCGGCCTGGCTCACTTGCCGATGCGTCCGATGCCGCGCAATTTGCGGAGCTGAAAACTCTCGGTGAACTTACGAAAAAAGCGTGGGCGCGAAACGTTCAGGTAATGATCGAAGGCCCGGGCCACATTCCGTTCAACGAGATCGAGATGAACGTGAAAAAAGAGGTCGAACTTTGCCACGGCGCACCATTTTACGTCTTGGGCCCTATAGTAACCGACATTGCCGCAGGTTACGACCATATCGCAAGTGCCATCGGCGGAACAATGGCGGCGTTCCATGGCGTTTCTATGCTTTGCTACGTAACTCCGAAAGAACATCTAGGACTGCCCGATGAAGACGATGTCAGGCAAGGCGTTATCGCACATAAGATAGCAGCGCATGTGGCGGATGTTGCGCGTGGCAGGCCGAATGCCCGCGACAGAGACGATGCAATGGCGCGCGCACGATATGCCTTTGATTGGCCTCGTCAGTTCGAGCTAGCGCTGGATCCAGATCGTGCAAGAGAATATCATTCAACGATGAACCCTTCGCATAACGAAGGCCCATCTAATTTCTGCTCCATGTGCGGCCCAAAATATTGCGCGATGAAGTTGTCCCAAGCCGCCCTTGACAAAAATTCCAGCCAAGAGTAATTTCCACCATCGCCTAGGAACTTGGGAATTTTGGAACCCAGGAACCTAGGAACGTTTTTTAACACAGGGGGTAATATGTCAGAAAAATGTAATTGCGGTTGCTGTTTTAACTGGTTTTCGGGGCTCTTCGCAGCGCCGGCCATCATGAACTTAATTCGCGTGCTGGAAAAGTGGGACATCTCATTTCGTGGCAACCCGATCGAAATGAAGACCAGCTGGATCATTGTCATTGTTTGCGGTATTTTGTCCGTGATATTCGGTATCATCGGCTGCAAAAAACATAAGGGAACCGAAGTTCCAAAGAGCACCTGCTGTTCATAATAAAAGGATAATAAACATGTTCGAATCGGGGCTGACATTGCAGGAAAGGCAACTTCGGTTGTTGCTTCAGTGGTGGGTCGGCGTTTTTTTTGGTGCGGCGATCGTCTTTGGTGCTGCGGCCGAACAGGTCATCTATTGGTTAAATTCGATAGGCCACGTCCTTTTTAACTGGCCCGGGAATACGCTTCAGCTTCCTGCCGAACATTTTTGGCAGGTGCTGGCGGTCGCTCTTCTCGTTGTACTCACATATGCCGCCTTCGTTGCGCAGCGCGACGTTAGGCAGAATTTGAGCTTCGTTAAGATAATAATCGTTTCAAAGCTTGCTTCGGTTATTGGATTTGTCCTGGCGTTCGTCCTTGACGGCCCTTACTTTGCCTATCTTGCCGGCGCCGTCATCGACTTTATAATTCTGGCAATGACATGGTTCTGTTATAGCAGAACGCTTACAAGCCGCGCCTTATGAAAAAAGACCTAAATAATGTGTTCGCCGAATTCGTTACAGCGCTTCTTTCCAACAGGAAAGTTGCGCATTGGGTGGCGCAAGCAATGGCGGTTTATCAGCGTGCTACGGCAACGGCAGTCAAGATTCGCGACGAATTCGGTATGGATCCGGTACTTGTGGATATGCTCCGTCCTGTTTTTGAATTCTTGTACGGAGAATGGTGGCGCGTGAACGTAAAAGACGTGAAGAACATACCCGCCAAAGGCCCGGCAATAATAGTTGCGAATCATTCCGGTATGCTTCCGTACGATGCCGTTATGATCAACATGGCGGTATATAACGAACATACAAAGCAAAGGAACGCACGTTTTCTTGTCGCTGATTTCGTCGATCACTTCCCGATGCTAAGCAAATTCATTCGGCGCGCCGGTGGTGTGAAGGCAAGCCCGGAGAACGGAGCGAAGCTTCTAAAGAAAAACGAGCTTATCTGTGTTTTTCCAGAAGGCGTAAAAGGTGTCGGCAAATTGTATTCTGAAAAATACAAGTTGAAGGAGTTCGGAAGGGGCGGCGTTGTAAAACTTGCGATGCAGACAGGCGCACCTATCATTCCTTGCTCCGTAATAGGCGCTGAAGATATACATCCTGTGCTTTGGAAATTCGACGAGCTTGGCAAAAAACTTGGCCTTCCTTATTTCCCTGTTACGCCTACGTTCCCGCTGCTTGGAGTTTTCGGGCTAATACCGTTCCCAAGCAAATGGACGATCCGTTTTGGGAAACCTATCCGCTACAAAAAAACGCAGGCGAAGGCGGTTCCAGAACTGACCGAAGAACTGCGTGATACCGTCCAGAAGATGGTGAATGAAGAGCTGATCCGCTCGAAGGCTTAACCTTTGCTTAATATCTCTCTCGTTAATTTCTTTCCAAGTTCAACGCCCGGTTGGTTGAACGGATCTATTCCGTAAAGGTGGCCCGTGACCGCCGTCTGTATCTGATAGAACATGATAAGTTCGCCCAATGTGAACGCCGAAATTTCGGGCAGCGTTACCTGAACGACCGGCCTCTTTGCCTCGCGCAGCGCGCCTACAGTTGCTTTTTGTTCTGCGTGGAGAACATCGCCTAAGTCTTTGCCGCAGATATAATCGAAATCTTTCCCGACATTTTCCGGTATCGGCAGTTTTGTTTTGAACTTTTCGGTTCCGACTATCGTAATGATCTTATCGCCCGGGCCTTCCATATAAAGCTGCATCTGCGAATGCTGGTCGGTGACGCCGAGTGCCTTTACAGGTGTTGGGCCAATGCCGCTCTTACCCAAACTTTCAGCCCAAAGTTGCGCGTACCAATCGGAGAAGAGCGCCAACGAATCGGAGTAGGGCATGAGCACAGAGATAGGCTTATGCTTCACCGCATCCATAATGTAATGGATCGCACCATTTTTCAGTGCCGGGTTCTTTTCCAGATCATTTTCTTTGCATGCACTGGCTACGCTGTGGGCGCCATCTAGCAATTCCTTAATATCTATTCCCATGCATGCCGCCGGCAATAGGCCAACTGAAGATAGAACCGAAAAACGTCCGCCGACAGCGGGTGGTACTGCAAAGCTTTTCAAATTTTCTTCTTTTACAAGCGCTCGCATCGGTCCGGCAACCGGATCGGTCGTAACGATGACGTGTTCTTTCCATTTTGTCGCGCCAAGCGCCTTTATCATTGCCTCGCGTACGATATAAAGTTGAGCCGCGGTTTCTGTGGTCTTGCCGGATTTGCTGATGACGTTCACGAACGTTTCTTTCCAGTCGAGCGAACGAACGAGCGCGCCGAAATGGTCCGGATCGATATTGTCGCAGACATATAGATTTAATCCCGTATCTTTGGCGTATGGTGGCACAAGTGCCTGATGCAGGCACCTAACACCCAATGCAGAGCCACCAATGCCTAGCACGACTAGGTTCTTGAACTGTTTTCTAACTCTCGCAGCTTCTTCCAGGCAATCTGCGATGAGCTTCTTATCATCGGCTAATTTCATCCATGCGTAGTCTATCTTCAGCCCTTTTAGTTTTGCCGAAGCGTTTGCGAGTTCCGCCTGTGTTATCCCATGCTCGCTGCCAATTGCCGCCTCGAGCGCCCCGGTCACATCAATTTTTGTTTTCATAATGGGCGCACCTTGCACGATTTGAAAAAGATTGTCAATTGACCTGACTCCGCTTGTTTTCTTTTTTATGATGTACTTGACCCTTGCGCGCTTTTAATGTTATGCGGCATTTGTCATGATAATAAATCCGTACGAATCTGTTCCTCAACCGAGGAAATTTTCTCCTCCAGTCTGCGTACCTTCAAAAATGGAAGAGCCGTCTGCATTAGCAGAGTGTTGTCCGGGCGAAACTACGTTTAAAGAATATGGGCTGGATTTTTTGAAACAGTTGTTAGACGTGTCGCAACGCAAAAAAGCCGAGGCAATAATATTTTATGATGCCAGTACTCATGAATTGGCGCCGGAATTTGGGACCGCACAAGGAGTGCAACGGCCGTTCAATGCAACTTCTAAATTTGCCGTTATTCATACTCATCCAGCACCTGCTGCCGAAAAGATTCCTCTGGCCGTTCATTCGCAGGAGGATATTGTAGGTCTTGTAATCTATTCGATGTCTCAGAATGAAGAGGTTGCATCCATAATTTTGGATGCAACTTGCCCTGGCATGTCTGGGATGTCAGCTATTGCAGTATCCGGTTCAACGGTTTATGTCGAAAATCCTCGAGAAAGTTACTGGATTGAATCTCAACTGACCAATGGTATTGATCCATTGATGCATTCATACACGCAGTTCAGAGAGTTGATGGCCAAAAGAGGAATCGAAAGATTTTCTGTCAAAGTTGACAGGGCATTTGTTCGCCGGATAGTTCATAAAACCAATGATGAGTTGAAGCTCAACGCCGATAAGCAATCTCGTATGCTCGATTATTTTCTTAAGAATGAGTCAGCTCAATAACAGTTTATGTTTGGAATTTCTTTTAATGTAAGTTAATATGCCGCCACAATGGCAGGCGCATTCTACTCCGAAAATTACACGATAGTATCCCTTTTGGGCCAGGGAGCGAACGGCAACGTCTTTATCGGCTTCGATAATAAGCTCGGCCGCGAAGTTGCGATCAAAGAGCTGGTGAAGGACGAATCGAATCCCGACAAAGAAAGAGTCTTGAACCGTTTTCTCCGTGAAGCGAAGATCACGGGGCGGCTTGAACATCCTGGCATCGTCCCCGTCTATGAACTTAACACAAAACCGGATGGCACCGTTTATTATGTGATGAGGCACGTGAAGGGCCGAACGTTTCATCAGGCGATAAACGATTGCAAAGGTGCGACGCCAGAGGAAACTTTCAGAGATAGGCTTCATCTTCTAGATAACCTGATAATCCTTTGCGAGGCGATTGGTTACGCGCATTCAAAAGGCGTGGTCCATCGCGACCTAAAGCTTAACAACATCATCATCGGAGAGTTCGGCGAAACGATAATACTCGATTGGGGCATTGCCAAGGTGCTGAACAGCGGAGAAGATGAAGAGACCGGGAAGGCCGAAGGAATAACTGCCGATGTCGGCGAGGATACCCTAAAGACCAGGCAGGGCGCTATTTTGGGGACGCCTTCTTACATGGCGCCGGAGCAGGTCGATCGAAGCTTTGGCGAAATAGATCCACGTACCGATGTCTATGCGCTCGGCGTTATCCTGTTTATCCTCCTCACCGGAAGGCGGCCTTATAGAATTACCGATGCAAACGCGCTTCTAAAAGAGATCGTCAGCCAAAATCCGTCGCCGTCGCCCAAGGACAATTTCGATTTTGTGCCGCCAGAGCTTTCATCTATCTGCGAAAAGGCAATGGCAAAGGACAAGAACAAACGGTTTGCAGATGCGTCTGAAATGGCGGCGGAACTTCGCGCGTTCCGAGACGGACGCTTGGTAAGTGTCTATGCCTATTCTAAGATGGAGCTGCTAAAAAGGTTCGTGTCAAAGAACAAGGCTGCGATCTTTGCCGTGTCTGCAGTTCTTATCGCTTTGGTCGTTGGCGCCGGATTCGCGATCAAATTTGGCATTATAGCGCAGAAGGCAAAGATTCAGGCAGAGAGCGCGCTTGTCGATGTGACGGGCCTATCTGAATCTTCCGCAAAACTGGCGGAAGAACTTGCGAAGAACGTAACTAAATATTTTGCCGGCGATCCAGCCGAGTTAAAAAAAATAAATGCCGCAAACGCCTGGGATAAGATCCCTGTAGCGCTAGATTTCGATCCCATTGCAAGCATCTATCAGGTGTGGCTCATGAAGGACGACGGCCAGATAATCTACGACGAAGATCCGAAGCAGATAGGTAAATATCTTTTTACCGACGAGATGTACGCCAAGTTTCCTGAACTTCACCAGTTCGGCCAGAAGGTCTTAAAGGCGGAATGGGGAATCGGTTACTATTCGTTCTTAGGTGCGGGTTCTGAGAAAGATATCGTCTATAAGATCGCCGCCTGGGATTCCGCAAAATTGCCAGATGGAAAAGTTTGGAAGGTCGTTATCACGTATCCCTATTCGCAGAAGTAGTAAGAGGTTGACCACAGCATGCTTTCCTGTTATGCCACGCGAAATCTTATGTTCACAGGCATTGTAGAAACAATTGGGCAAGTAAAGTCCTTTGAAAAGAAAGAGGATTCGGCGGTTATCTCCGTCATGGCGG
>CAIPVD010000346.1 GCA_903868375.1 uncultured delta proteobacterium | reverse complement strand
TTCCCATCTCCAAGTTTTTCGGCGTCCTTCTCGAGCCTCGCGAAGACCTTCTCTGCGCCCTCCCTGCTGTACGCATTGTCCGCGGAAGATGATGTCGATACGAAACCGGATAGGATCGGTTCAAGCATAATAGAGAGCGATATCTTTTCCGCCTTTTCTATCAACTTCAGATAGCAATCCAGACCGAACTCTTCCTTCAGGTAGCCGAGCGAATATGCGAGATCAGAGGACTCATTATATAGTTCTCTCCGATCCTTGATCTTCTCAAGCCCGCCCAGAACTTCACTAAACGTATCTCTGGCCTCACTTTCAAAGCCGTTGTTGAACAATTCCACGACAAAGCCCACCGCATCTCTCAATCGGCCGTTAACATCCCATGAATTGGCCTTTTCAGTGTAGAACGCAGCATGAATTTTCGGGACACTTTTGTATATCTTCAGTGCCTCGTCCTTTTTTCCAAGCTCCGTCAATAAGCTGGCGCACGCATAGAGCGCCCGCCGCTGCTGCTTCATTTCGGTGAAGCGCGTCGGATCGTTTGCAACCCCAAGTGCGTCCATTGCAAGGGCATAAGCGGCCTTTTTATCAAATCCTGCCTTGACCGCATCGGAGAGCCGGTAGACGTAGACGTCAAGTGCGTTCGAGAAGAACTCCTGTCTGATGATCTTGCTCTCTTTTATCTTCGCAAGCGTTGCCGAGAATACTACTTTGGCCTTATCCAGAAGGCCAAGCTTTGTAAGTTCAACGCCTACGATCCCGTTCGCATCTTTATATTTATTGCTGACCTCATCGAATTTCTCAAGCGCCTCTTTTATATATCCGGCCTTGTACATGAGAGAAATGATCTCAACATTGTATTGCGCACGCAGTTTAGTTCCGCGATCTTGCAGTACCGCACGATAGGAAATAAGTTCCTCATCTGGTGACATTGTTGTCGAATGCAACTTGAAGTCCTTGAAGACATAGCGGTTCGGGCCGCAGGTGAATTCCGATGAACCTGTGTCTAAGAGTTCTTTGAAGGCTTTTTCCGCGGCCTCAAAACAAGTCGGTTCAACGGGCGTATACAAGATGTGCCCGCCCTCGTCTATCACAAGGTCCATATCATCGAACAGCAACGTATCATCTTGAGTTGCGTTGGCGTCGCCGTAAACCTTGAACCCGAGTTTTTTTAGTGAATCCTCAATTACAACCGTCATATTCAGGCCTCCAAGTTACGATATGGTTGTCGGATATATCAGGAAAAAGTTGCTAACTATTTTGAAAGTCTTAGAACTTTCCGCCGCTTGCTTTATCCAGGTCGCGTATCGGCAGTGGTTCCAGTGTGGTTACCGTGACGCACTCAAACTCTTTGATGTCAGCTTTTACATCGTGAACACTGCCGGGCCCTACAAGTACAAACACCGATTTTATTGCTGCTTCGCCGGTGGGAAGTGTAAGGGGAAATTGCATATTGCTCGCCTTTTCTGTCTGATCGGCAGCAAATAAATATTTAAAACCGGACACAATAACACTTGTGTACTTATCTTTACTATTAATGTTCAAAGTTCCCTGCCTACAATAATGAGTCGAGTACATTTGAAGAAATGCACATCTTGCTCGATCTGACGGCCTGGAACAATTGAGCTCTTCTCTAAAAGTAAATTCATCAGGATTTTTTTCCTTACTGCACACTTCATACTTCGTAGTAAATCCCATTCCTGGAACTTCATCAAGAACGACTTTAGAATCCTGCATCTCGGTCTTGTAAGTATTGACCACAGCTTCGAACGTTGCGCATTTGATTCCCATATATATTCCTTTCAAAAGTTTAATTGCCGAGAGGAGAACTATAATTATACGATGCCGCTGTCAACGCTAAAGTATATTAGTAATCGAGATTATATTTCTGAATTGGCTTGATGTTGATAGCTCCCGCATTTCGCTTCACGATCTTCACAGATTCCGCCGCGGCCTTGGCGCCTTCTATCGTGGTGAAATACGGAACTCCTCGCTCGAGAGCGGTGCGGCGTATCGAATATGAATCGCCGATGGATGGGCGCCCCGCCGTCGTATTTATCACGAGCTGGATCTTTTTATTCTTAAGCGCATCGACTATATGCGGCGGCCCTTCGAGCAGTTTGTTGATGCCCGTCGCCGGGACGCCATGTTCGTGCAGGAACATTTTTGTTCCGCGCGTTGCAACGACGTTGAACCCCGATTCTATTAACGACACAGCTATGGGGATGATCGCTTCTTTGTCGGTATCTTTAATGGAAATGAATATCGATCCGTGGCTTGGCAACTTATTCCCTGCCGCTTCTTGCGCCTTCGCAAATGCCTCGCCAAAAGTTTCCGCTATTCCCATTACCTCGCCAGTCGATTTCATTTCAGGTCCTAGAATAGTATCGACGCCGGGGAATTTATTGAAGGGGAAGACGGGAGTTTTGACTGAATAATGTTTTGTCATTGCGAGCCCCGAAGGGGCGTGGCAATCCCCCATATTTAGTTCGGGAGATTGCTTCGGAGCAATAGCTCCTCGCAATGACACGAGATCTTTCAACTTATGCCCAAGCATGACCTTCGTAGCAATCCTTGCCAGCGACAGGCCGGTCGCCTTTGATACGAACGGAACAGTACGTGATGCACGCGGATTCACTTCTAAAATATATATTTCGCCGTTCTGCACGGCGAACTGGATGTTCATCAAACCAATAACGTTCAACTCCTTTGCGAGCATGATAGTTTGCCGCTCGATCTCTTTCACGACATTTTCCGGCAGCGAATGCGGAGGTAAAACGCAGGAGCTATCTCCGGAATGTATCCCCGCCTCTTCGATATGCTCCATGATGCCAGCAACATAGACATCGCTTCCGTCGGAGAGCGCATCCACATCTATTTCAGTCGCACTTTTTAAGAATCTATCGACGAGCACCGGATGTTCCGGCGATGCCTTCACCGCATACTTCATGTAAAATTCAAGCCCGTTCTGATCGTAAACAATCTCCATCGCACGGCCGCCTAAGACATACGACGGGCGAACCAGAACTGGATAGCCTATACGTTCGGCAACCGCCACCGCTTCATCAACGTTCGTTGCCGTCGCACCTTCGGGTTGTTTCAATTTCAACTTCTCAATTATTTCATTGAACAACTTTCTATTCTCCGCGCGGTCTATGTCGTTCGGGTCCGTTCCAATTATCGGCGCCCCAGCCTTCTTCAGCGCCAGCGCAAGTTTTAACGGCGTTTGGCCTCCAAATTGAACGATGACACCCCTTGGTTTTTCACGCTCGATGATAGGCAGGACATCGTTAAACGTTAAAGGCTCGAAATAAAGTTTGTCAGAGGTATCGTAATCTGTCGAAACCGTTTCTGGATTGCAATTGACCATCACCGACTTAACGCCGAGTTCGCGCAGGGCAAAACTTGCCTGCACACAGGCATAGTCGAATTCTATCCCCTGGCCGATGCGATTGGGGCCGGAGCCCAAAATAACCACAGTCCCTGGGTTCCTCGGGCCAACAGGTCATCTTCCTCCCCAATCGTTGAATAAAAGTACGGGGTATATGCGATAAACTCGGCGGCGCAGGTATCGACGGTGCGGAAGCTTCGGGGACATGAACTTTTCTGAAAGTGCGTGTCCCCGGTTTTAACGATGGCTGATATCTTATGCAAGAACCACGGGTCGATTTTCGTTAGTTCGTATACTTCCTCCACGCCGATACCCTGACGGAAAGCCTCGCCGACCCAGAGTATCCGATCTGGCGTAGGTTCGCGCAGACGCTTCATGACTTCGCCGGGCGATGCACCGGCGATTGGGTCCAAGCCTTTCCATCCGCATTCTAGCGAACGCAGAGCTTTAAGCAGCGACTCTTCGAACGTTCGACCTATTGCCATCGCCTCGCCCACCGACTTCATCTGCGTGGTTAACATAGGCGAAGTATGCGGAAATTTTTCGAATGCAAAGCGCGGGATCTTGGTCACAACATAATCTATCGTCGGTTCGAACGCCGCCATCGTTTCTTTCGTGATGTCGTTCGGAAGTTCATCGAGCGTGTAGCCAATTGCAAGCTTCGCGGCTATTTTTGCGATGGGGAAACCCGTTGCCTTTGAAGCGAGAGAAGAAGAACGCGAAACGCGGGGATTCATTTCGATCACGACCTGCCGGCCATTTTTTGGGTCGACGCCGAATTGGATATTGGACCCACCGGTATCAACCCCGATCTCTCTTATCACTTTTATAGAAGCATCACGCATCACCTGATATTCACGGTCGGTCAACGTTTGCTGCGGGGCAACTGTTATAGAATCACCGGTATGTATACCCATCGGATCGAGATTTTCTATCGAGCAAATGATGACCACATTATCTTTCTTGTCGCGCATTACTTCCAATTCAAATTCTTTCCAGCCAAGAATGCTTTCTTCGAGAAGCAATTGCCTGATGGGGCTGGCTATAAGTCCTGATTCAACCATCCTTTCAAAATCTTCTTCGCTATACGAAATATTTCCGCCACTTCCGCCAAGCGTGAACGCAGGACGTATGATGATCGGATATCCGAGCGCTTTCACCGCCACCCTTGCCTCTTCATGCGATGTTACGGTCATGCTTTTTGGAACGTCGAGGCCGATCTTTTTCATCGCGGCCTTGAAAAGTTCGCGGTCTTCCGCTTTTTTGATCGCTTCAAGAGATGCTCCGAGCATTTCAACATTATATTTCTTAAGGACACCTTCTTCCGCCAGCTTCACGGCAAGATTTAAAGCCGTCTGGCCGCCAAGTGTTGGAAGCAGCGCATCGGGGCGTTCTAACTCGATCAACTTCGAAACATATTCAAAAGTAAGCGGCTCGATATAAGTTCTGTCCGCGACTTCGGGATCGGTCATGATCGTGGCGGGGTTCGAATTGATGAGAACAACCTCGTAACCTTCTTCTTTCAGAGCCTTACAGGCCTGCGTACCGGAATAGTCAAACTCGCACCCCTGCCCTATGACGATGGGCCCGCTGCCGATCAGCAGTATCTTATGTATATCGCTACGTCTGGGCATTTTATCTCATCATCTCCATAAACTGGTCAAATAAGTACGATGCATCGTGCGGCCCTGGGCTCGCTTCGGGATGATACTGAACTGAATAAGCCTTCAACTTCGGCGCAGCGATCCCTTCGATAGTATTATCGTTTAAATTTATATGCGTGATTTCTGTATTTTTCAGAGAATCGGCATCAACCGCAAATCCGTGATTCTGGCTAGTTATCTCCACCTTGCCGGTTCTTAAATTCTTCACCGGCTGATTTCCGCCCCTGTGGCCGAATTTTAATTTGTAAGTTTTCCCACCAAGCGCCAACGCAAGAAGTTGATGGCCTAAACATATTCCGAATATAGGCACCTTACCCAAAAGCTGCTTGATATTTTCAATCGCGTACGTGACCGCCGCCGGATCGCCAGGGCCGTTCGATAGCATAATACCATCCGGCTTCATCTTTAGAACTTCTTTCGCCGGCGTTGTCGCAGGAACCACCGTTACATTGCAGCCGCGCTCTTGAAGCATGCGTGTTATGTTACGCTTGGCGCCAAAGTCGTATAGAACCACTTCGCGCCTACGAGGTGCAACCGCTTTGCACCTACGAGGTGCAACGCAGGTTACTTTGCTTGCTAGGTCCTGGCCATTCATCGAAGGGACTTTTTTAGCGCGTTCAACTGCATCTTTCGGCAACTCGTCCGATACGATAAGCAACGCAGGTTTCGCGCCGTTATCTCGGATGTATTTTACGATGGTGCGCGTATCGAATCCGGTTCCGGCAACTATCTTGTGCCGCTTTAAGAATGATGCGAGTGTTTCTGTCATGCGCCAGTTGCTTGGGTTCTCGCAATAAGAACGAACGATGAAACCGGCGACCTGCGGTTTGTCCGATTCCATATCTTCCGGGTTTATGCCGTAATTTCCGATATGAGGATATGTCATGACCACGATCTGGCCATGATACGAAGGATCCGTTAAAATTTCCTGATAACCTGAAATAGAAGTATTAAAAACGACTTCGCCCGCTGTCTCGTTCTCGAAGCCGAACGAGGCGCCTTGAAAGATCTTACCGTCCGAGAGAATTAGATATGCCTTTTTCATCGTTAAAAACTATCATGCCTCCAACTATCGTGTACTTTACCTTGCCTTTTAGTTTCATGCCGTCGAACGGCGAATTAACGCTCTTTGAATAGAAGCGCGAGGCTTCTATAGTAACTTTTTCTTCTGGATCGAATATTGTGACGTCGGCGACAGAGCCTTTTTTAAAACCGTGACTGGGTTCCTGGGTTCCTGGGTTCCTGGGCGAAAGCACTGCAAGGCCGTTCGTGAAGAGTTCCACCATTCGCTTTAGCGTTATCTTCTTGTCATGCACTAACTGCAGAACCACTGGCAGTGCGGTTTCTAGTCCCACGATCCCGAAAGATGCCGTATCGAATCCTAACTCTTTATCTATTATGCCATGGGGTGCATGGTCCGTTGCTATCGTGTCGATCGTTCCATCGGCCAGCGCCTTCACAAGTTCTTTCACATCCGAAGCGCTGCGAAGCGGCGGATTCACTTTCGTGTTCGTGCTGTAACCTATCACCTTTGTATCGGTTAGAGTTAAATGATGAGGCGTTACATCGCAGGTGACCCACAATTTTTTCTTCTTCGCGGCGCGTATCAGCTCTACCGAACCGGCAGTGCTTACGTGCGTGATATGAAAGTGCGCGCCTATCTGTTTCGCAAGCGCGATATCTCGCGCCACATGGACCTCTTCCGCCGCAGATGGAATTCCCGCAAGTCCCAGCTCGGTCGACACCGTTCCTTCGTGCATGACGCCGGCGCCCTTTAAGTTCGTGTCTTCGCAATGATCGATGACAGGGAGCCCGAACGTTGCCGCATATTCAGCAGCTCTGCGCATAAGAAGCGAATTCATGACGGGCCTTCCATCGTCCGATATCGCAACGGCGCCAGACTCTGCCATGTCGCCGATATCTGCCAGCGCTTCGCCCTTAAGTCCTTTAGTTGCCGCACCCACCGGCAGTACGCGGACAAGCCCAACTTTGGC
>CAIPVD010000345.1 GCA_903868375.1 uncultured delta proteobacterium | reverse complement strand
TTTAACATCCTTCTTCATGTAAATGTCTTTCGACTCATCAATAAATCGTTTTGCCGTATTGTATACGGATTCCACATCTATTCTCGATGGAGTATACTTAGCGAACTTAACCATGTCGCATGCTTCCATAAATACGGCCAGAAAATCTTTATGAGTGAGTGTTAATTTTGGAGATGAACTGGAACCCGAAACACCTCCCAGCTCGCCTAGAGACATTAAAAACTCCTGCGTAGTCATCTCAGGTGCCTTCAGCAAAAATACCGTCTCTATATAACGGCGTACCGCATCCGATATTCTGACATAATAATCTTTTGCCTGTCCTCCAGCCTGAAATTGCTTGCTCGCAGCATCTATTTCTTCAAGTGCTATTTCATGAGGCAACTTGGGTGGGGCCTTCCTAAGTACAAATTTAAAAACCAGGAAGATAAGCGAAGAAAATACCGCCAATATAGTTAGAATCCAGAAAAGCATCTTCAGCATGCTGAATGGATACAAGACACCTTTAATATCTTTTATATCGACAAGTTTCTCTTCGCGCGACAGGACGCTCTCAATTGTTATGGGAAATTCGTCCGTTTTTAACTGCTTCCACGGGCCTTTCCCTTTTATTCTATATTTTACTTCGAAAGGCGGGATAATTCGTTTTCCTACATAATAGGAAGTGACGTCTAACCAGTTAATATATGTCCGCTGTCCAAAAAAAGATTTGTTAACCGATTTGCCGGAATCCTTGATTTCAAAATCACCAATCTTTAGGCCTGGGAACTGCGGAAGTTCAATTTCGAGGTCGTCGTTAGATACGATCTTAATGGTATAACGGATCCTGTCACCTATAAAGATCCTCTTCTTGTTTATACTAGATCTCATTAAAGGCGAGGCGTCCTCATTGGCAAAAGAAATAGTTGCGATTATCAAAAGTATTATTGAAAGTGATGCCCTGATGATATTTTTCATATTCGCTTTTTTCTCATCCGGAAAAATTTGATAAACTCTTCTACGTATGGCCTACCGGTGCTTATGTCTATATGGTCCACACCAACGGATCCAAAAGTGCTGGAACGCTCGGCAAATATTACGGAAGCCCTCTTGGCATATTCGTTCCTGATCTTTTCGCTTGAAGTATCTATCATATACGATTTACCTGTTTCCGCATCTACTAATTCAACTATTCCCGCGTCCGGAAGGACAGTCTCTCTGGGGTCCGTTATAGTGATGGCTACCACGTCATGTCTTTTATTCGCTATCGAAAGAGGTTTTTTAAAATCTTTTGCAAAGAAGTCGGATATTACAAATGTAACAGCACGCCTTGCGACAACATTATCAAGATAACGTAAAGCGCCGGCTATGTCCGTACCTTTGCCATTAGGCGTAAAATAAAGAGCCTCTCTTACAACTCTCAATACGTGATGTAAGCCTTTTCTGGGAGGGACAAATTTCTCTATCCTGTCTGTAAATATGATGAGTCCGACGCGGTCGTTGTTCTGTATGGCCGCAAAGGCAAGTACTGCAGAAACTTCGGCGGCTAGTTCTTTCTTGAATCGTTTTGTGCTGCCGAAGCTTGAAGAGCTTGAGGCATCGAGAAGTATCATTACCGTGAGCTGGCGCTCTTCGACAAATTTCTTTATAAATGGGTGGCCCATCCTGGCGGTGACGTTCCAATCTATGGTACGTATTTCGTCACCAGGCTGGTACTCCCTGACCTCGTCAAACTCGATGCCGCGGCCCTTAAAAACACTCTCGTATTGGCCAGACAGAAAATCTGTAACGAGTCTCGAAGTCGTTATCTCAATGCGGCGTATCTTGCGTAGAACTTCTTTAGGAAGCATGTTACGGGACTCTTACTTCCTCAAATATGCGCTTTATTACATCTTCAGATGTCTTATCTTCAGCTTCCGCTTCGTAGCTCACGATTATGCGATGTCTAAGCACATCGAGGCCGATGGTCTTTATATCCTGTGGGACTACATA
>CAIPVD010000344.1 GCA_903868375.1 uncultured delta proteobacterium | reverse complement strand
TGTGTTTCATTTTTTTATCTCCTTGCATGAGTTTAATGTGTTCTTAAGTAACATGGCGATGGTCATAGGACCTACGCCGCCTGGAACTGGTGATATAAAGCCTGCATGTTTCGATGCCTCTGCGAATTCAACATCGCCGACGAGCTTTCCTTCGGTTGTCCTGTTTATGCCCACATCTATTACAACTGCGCCTTTCTTGATCCAGGAACCTTTCACGAACTCCGCCTTGCCAAGTGCCGCCACTACTACATCTGCCGCCTTGACTACTTCGGGGAGGTTCACCGTGCGCGAATGGCATATCGTAACGGTTGCGTGGCGTTCGAGTAACATCACCGCAACAGGTTTACCCACGATATTGCTTCGCCCTACAACGACCGCGTGTTTGCCTTTAAGGTCGTAGCCGGTTGAATCGATCATCTCCATAACGCCAACAGGAGTGCAGGGACGAAGGCCTTTTTGGCCGGAAAGAAGCCTGCCTAAATTTACGGGATGAAAACCATCTACATCTTTGTCTGGAGAAATTGCGTTAAGTACCTTCTGCGAATCGATATGTTCAGGAAGCGGGAGCTGAACTAGAATACCGTGAACCGATTTATCGGCGTTGAGTTTATTAATAAGTTTGAGAAGATCTGCCTCGGAAGTTTCTTCGGGGAGCGTGTGATCAAAGCTTTTGATGCTAACTTCGGCACACGCCTTCTTTTTATTGCGAACGTAAACCTGCGATGCGGCGTTGTTGCCAACTAGGACGACCGCAAGACCTGGTTCCAAATGTTTTTCGGATATTTCAGATTTGATAAGGCCACGAAATTTTTCGGCTAACGCTTTTCCGTCGATTATCTGTGCCATTTGAGGGCAATGACTATTAGCGCGAGCGTCTATTGTCAACCGTTTTGAAAAAAAGTGTTAATTAACGGTCGCAACTCTTTGTCTGTCGATCCCAGAGACAGTGCCTAGTATTTCCGCAGCCTTCTTATTATAACGTGCAAGATCGATGAGGTCCGAACGCATCGCTGCAATGTAGTTTTCGCGTGTTGTTTTGAACTGCCATCCGAAAACGCGTTCACCTTTGACTTCGGACAAGGTTCTAATGTCTTTGGCAAGGGCTGTTGGGTCTATCGATCTTACTGCATCGGCTGCGCCTGCTTCACCCTTTCTCATGCGGAAGATCAATTCAAAGATAGCTTGTGTTCTACCGGCGTTTGCCACTGTAACTAGGTCCTCCGAAGACATCTTTGCAAAAAGAAGCCATGCCCTTGAGGCACTTAAATTATCCATTATGGTAAGAAGCCTTGCTACATCTCGAGTCAAGGGTTTGCCTAAGAACTTTCTGGGATCGATGGCAAAAATAGCTCTTTCAGCAATCTCGGCAATTGGAGGAAAATCTAACGCTTCCAGTAGAGTTCTTGGCTCTGATTGACGCCCAAAGCCGCTTGCCCTTCTGTTCAACAGGGTCCTTAAACCTTCCAACGAAAGATCTATACCGGTTAAAAAAGTTTTTAAGCCTTTTGCTGTAACCAGGCAGCCTTCCAAGAAAGCCGCCGGCCGCAATATAATTGACATTTCAAAAGGGGGTGTTCTGTCAATGACGAGCGGTTCAAAGTCACGTGGATTGTCTGAAACCCAAGTGCCAGGTTTTTGATCGGCGCCCATCATGCGGTAGGAATCGGTTTTTGTGACGCCGCCATTTGCATCTTGGTAAAGATTTTTTTGTGCAGATACTGCCAAAAAATTTGGATCGGCCACTATTTCATTTGCCGCGGTTGCAAAGCTTGAGGCCACCATCGTTTGCAAATTATTAGCGCCGAACAGTCCGCTAGATGGAAGTCCAACCGGTAATTGAATCATAATTTATCTCCTTCGCTAGATCGTTTCTTAGACCGCCGTATAAGATAGTTGTTAGCTGTTTGCAATCTAAATTTTGCGACGCTAAGTGGCAACTTGCCGCCTAACCCTTTCATGCACCTCGTAGGTGCAATAATGGGTTATAATGCCTTCAAATGCTGTTTTATGGCGGATAGTATGGCGGCGGGTTTGTCGTGGTGTTCAAATATCACGAGCGATGCCGGCGGTTTGATGGCGTAGTGCTTTGGCTCTTTTTGTACCAACTTTAATATCGTCTCCGGCTTCACCGGTGTTGATGTGTGGAACTTGTAGGCGAATGCCTTTCCATCGTACTGGATCGATTCGATGGCAAGTCGCTTTGCTATTATCTTTATTTCAACGATGCCTAGCAGGTGCTTGACGAGTTCCGGCGGTTTGCCGAACCTGTCATTTAGTTCTTTAGATATCTCGTCGAGCGCGTCGGTTGAATCTATCGCCGCAAGCCTTCGATAGAGGACCAAACGCTGGCCCTGATCTTCGATGTAGTCAGTTGGCAGATATGCCGGCACCGGCAGCGTTATTTCGACATCTAACTTAAACTCTTCCGGCTTTCCCTGCAGCTGGCGAATTGCGCGTTCCAGCAAATCAACGTACATATCGTAGCCGATGGCGTTTATGTGGCCGGATTGCTGCGCGCCTAAGATATTTCCGGCGCCGCGAATTTCCAGGTCGTGCATCGCAATTTGAAATCCGCTGCCAAGTTCGGTGTAGCGCTGCAATAGCGAAAGCCGCTTTTGCGCGATCGTGCTTATGACTTCTTCGCTCGGCGTTAGTAGATATGCGTAAGCCTGAACGTTGCTTCTACCGACGCGGCCTCGCAGTTGATAAAGCTGCGCGAGCCCGAACGTGTCAGCGCGATTTATTATCATCGTGTTGGCGGATGGAACGTCTAACCCAGATTCGATGATCGTTGTGCAAAGCAGAACGTTCGCCTCTTTCTCCAGGAACTTTATCATCACGTTCTCTAGCTTGTTCTCTTCCATTTGCCCATGTCCCACCACTATCTTCGCCTCCGGTACTATCTTGGCAATTATCTCCGCCATTCGCCCGATCGTTTCAACGCGGTTATGAACGAAGAAGACCTGCCCGCCGCGCGAGAGCTCGGCCATTATTGCCCCGCGGATAAGCTCCTCGTCGAATTCAGCGACATATGTCCTGATCGCCAGCCTATTTGCAGGCGGCGTATTTATGATGCTAATATCACGCATGCCGGATAGCGACATGTGAAGCGTGCGTGGAATTGGCGTTGCCGTCATCGTTATCGTATCTACGACCGACTTGATCTTTCTTATCCTCTCCTTGTGCGCAACGCCGAACCTGTGCTCTTCATCTATTATCAAAAGACCCAGGTCGTGGAACTTAACGTCTCGTTGCAGAAGCCTGTGCGTGCCAATCACGATATCGACCATGCCACGCGAGAGCTCTTCCATAACGTGCTTTTGCTCGCCCTTTTTACGGAAGCGCGAGAGCATCTCTATACGTACCGGCCAGTTTGCGAACCTTTGCATGAAAGTTTCGTAATGCTGAAATGCGAGTACGGTTGTTGGAACAAGTATTGCCACCTGTTTCTTATCTTCCACCGCCTTAAAAGTGGCGCGCATGGCGACTTCCGTCTTGCCGTAGCCTACGTCGCCGCATATCAGCCTGTCTGCGGGCCTCTCTCTTTGCATGTCCTCTAACACTTCTTCTATTGCTCGCCATTGGTCGGGCGTTTCATCGTATGGGAACGATGCTTCGAACTCTTCAAGCAGGTGATCGCGCGGGCCGAATGCAAAACCTGCGTTCACTTTTCTGGCGGCATATATTTTTAGGAGTTCCATCGCCATCGTGCGGATCTCTGAATTCACTTTTGCCTGCGTCTTTGTCCACCGAGTGCCACCGAGCTTATCTAATGCAACGTGGCCGCCTTCGCCTCCGCCGGCGCTGATGTACCGGCTGATCAGGTTTATCCTCCAAACAGGCAGGTAGAGTTTATCGCCGCCCAAATATTCAAGGAGCAAAAAGTCGTTCTTGGTTTTGCTAATGTCGATGTTCTTGAGCCCTAGATATCGAGCGATGCCATGATCTTTGTGTATGACGTAGTCGCCGTCTTCCAGCTCCGAAAAATCGGTGAATGCATCTCTAGCTTCAGTATGGATCGTGCGCTTTGCAACTTTGGTTCCGAAGATATCTTCGTCGGTCAGAATCGCAATGCCGTCTTTTTCCGAAATGAATCCCGATGAAAGGCTTCCGAGCATTATCCAAACGATAGACCGTGCAAGTGCCATGACGTCTACGAAGTTCTCTTCCGTTATCTGCGCAACCAGCCCGTGCCACTTGAAGATGTCGAGCACGCGCTCTGCCTGTGTTGTGGTGTGGCAGGTGACTATTAATTTTAACCCCATCTCCTGCCATTCTTTGATGCGCCCAACTATTTTGACGAGCGGATCTTTATATTCTTTCTTCAGCTCTTTGAACCGGATGAAATTCAGCCTGTCATCGCTAGCCACGTCCTGCGTGGCGAAGCGATCTCCCTCATAGGAGATTGCTTCGTCGCTCAAAGCTCCTCGCAATGACGTAGCATACAGCTGATCAGGCGCGACGATACGCTCAATGTGCTTTGCCGATGCATGGGCGTCGTTCAACCTTTTGAAAAGTATTTCCGTTTGAGCGGTTATCTCTATCTCGTCATCTACAAAGACCTTTGTCCCCTTCGGTAGGAAGTCGGACAAAGAGGAAAGTTCTTCATAAAAAAGCGGCATCAGCGTTTCTATCGCCTGTGCGTAGAATCCGTGTTCGATGCTCTCCGATAGTTCGCGCCGCTCCGTTGGCTTTATATTGTTCTCGTCGCAAAGCGGTTTCAACTTTGAAAGCGCGCGCGCCTTTGTCTCTTCGTTCAAGACTATGTTTCGCGCAGGGACTACCGAGAATGAATTTATGCTGAACGATGAGCGTTGTGTTGCCGGATCGAACGTGCGTATTGATGAGATCTCATCGCCATCTAGCTCGCATCGAACGGGCCGATCCATAGATGGTGAATATAGATCGATTATCCCGCCCCTTATGGAAAACGCACCTTCGTCTTCGACTATCGGCTGATTGATATAGCCGCATTCAGTTAAGAAGCGAGCGAGTTCTGCCGTATCTACTGTGTCGTGCTGATGGATGGTGCGGTGGTATTTATCGAATATCCATGGCGGTGGAAGCGTTCGCAGTATAGATGCAACTGGTGCCACTATTGCAAGTGGGTCGCCCTTTGCCAGCTTGTATAAGATGCGCAGGCGATCCATCCAGATGTCTGGCTGGGAGGTTAAATGTGTGTACGGAATTACGTCGGGCGCTTCGAAAAGGCAGACCTCTCCGCTTACGCGGCCGGCTGTGAAGAACTCTAGGTCCGTTTTTAATTTGGCGGCCGATCTGTCATCGGCCGTCACAAAAACGATCGTCTTGCCAGGTGCGCGAAGCCACTCTTTTGCGATCTGATATGCCCTGATGCTCACTTTTCTATTCCTAATATCCTTTTAATTGTGCCGAGTGTCAATATGTGTTATTGTTTTTGCATGGCAAATGAAAGAACTCCTTCGGGTCCTATAGCCGGGATCGAGACCGGGAAAAAACCAGATGTTGAGCAGCAGCAAGAAACGCCCGGAATTTCCACTCCCATTAGCCAGGAGGCTCCATCTTCCACAGGCGAATCACAAAGCTTCCAATTAAGAGATTCGCGCCTTGGCCAGATCTTACAGAATATCTTTCAGCGAGCCGAAGGCGCCATGCAGGCGTTTCGCATCCCCGGTACGAACAAGATGGTTGTAGATCATCGCGATGAGGGCAAAGAAGGCAAGAAGGGTGCGGATCAAAAAGATAGGGCGCATGGATCTCCTTCGCAGCTGGAAATAAAAGAGGGCAAGACGCATGACGTTCACGAGCGTGGATATGAAAATTACTTGGCCGATAGAAAATTGCCATTTGCGGAGCGCCAGGTAGAGGGCAAGACAAAGGAGCGGCCTTTGTCCGATTTCGAAAAGCTGGTGGTCGAGCGGTTCGAAAAGGCGAAGACATTAGAAGCTGCTTCTAAAGATGGAAAGGCGCACTTTTTAGAGAAGACGATAGAGCAATGGCGAGATTTTTTTGCAAAGTTCTCGGAGCGAACAGGAAAAAGGGTTGCAGACCTCTCTGATATCCAGGAATTCCTCTTTAGGGGTGTGGTGAAGAAGGACGCGGCAAAAGCGGTGATGATATCGGATATCATTCACAGCGATGGCAAGACAGATAAGTTCGCGCGCTTTAGCATCTTGTATCAAAAGTTGGGCGATCTTTTTTCAAAGCTCCTCCCTGGCGAGGTTGTTTCAAAACAGTCGGTGGCAGAAGGACTCTTGAGCGAAGAGTTAATGTATTTGGCGCTTAATCCTCCCGACATCGAAAAAGGTTTTATAATGGAAAAGGGGCCGAAGCTTGGAATGTTCGCGCGCGAATCGACAGAGGCGCGAGTTGCAAAAGAGCTGGGCCTTGTAGGATACGATAAAGGTTCGCCGCAGTCGGAGCATCGGCATATTGCAAGCGCCAAAAAAAAGGGAAACCAAGGCCTTTTCAAATGGCTGATGGGCGATAAGGAAGAGGTGATAGAAGACAGAGGACAATTTGTTCCGTCATCGCTTCCCGCGAACAGGAAAAAAATTCCGTTCATCACGCTTAAGCGAGCATTCTATTCCGCTGTTATAATCGGGCTTATCTTGGTGTTCTTGTTCGTCATCGATCGCCTGCTTGTCAATAAATAGACGCCAAAACATTGACGGCGGGCGTCATTTTCTTGAAATGATAATGCACTTTAGACCTAATCTGTTGACTTAATTAAACTTTTAAATTCTTCGAAAGGCATAACCGTTGCATGCATGGTTTTTGCGTATGTTTATGCATGCCCCAAAACTTTCGATATTATTATTTATCGCCGTCGTTCCATTCACTTCGTGCAGCTTAAGTCACAGCCGCGGTAATGGTGCGGCAAAGTCAGATACGTTTGTTGCATGTATCGGCCACACCAATTGTCCCGCCAGTGTTTCGGCATCGAGCAATTTAAGGAAACTTCCCCTTTACGATGACGCATCCGCCTATTCATTTGCGATCGATCCATTAATGTCGATCTATGCTTCCGACGGCAGTTCATTTGTCTATAGAAGCCCGGACGAGGGAGCGACGTGGTCGGTGGTCTTCACGAAGGGCGGAGAGCTTTTCTCTTCCGGCGATGCGATAATGTTGTCCGGTCCAGTATCCTATAGAACCACGAACGGAGGAATTGCGTGGGAAGAAGTTGGAGATCTGTCCGAACGTGGAAACACATCGAGTACCGCGACGGTAAAATTCGATGGAAGAACTTACGAGTTCGGCTGCATCGGAATGAATAGCAACTCGGCTCCGATACTTCGGATAGATGTTAGTAGCTATGAAGAATCGGGGCATTTGCAGAGCGCTGGGCAGATAAATAAAAAGTTCATTTTCCTACCTAAGGAATACGAGTGCAGAAAGGCGAAGCTTTTTGTGTTTAAAGATTCGCTCTATTTCTATTCGCCGGATGGCGAAATATATCGATACTCGCCTGTGGGCGGTGAGTGGGCGAGTGTGGGGTTTGCTCCGCGCGGAAATATCGTGGCGGCGGGGGATGTGTTGCTGGATGCGGCAAAGACAGGCATCTATTCTTCTGCCGACCTGAAAGAATGGAAGATGAGCAGTTCGGGCCTCCGAGAAGTTTCTATCACAAAGATCGTTAAAGACGGCGAGTCGCTGTTTGCAATATCGGCACATGGCTTCTATCGTTCCGATGATCTTGGCGCGACATGGAAAGACGTTTCCTTCGAGAGCTCGAACAATAAGGCAGCAGTCCCGCAAAACATCAACAATATTTCCGATGGAACGCTTAAGCTTTCCACCGATTGGGGCATTTTCTCGAAGGTGACGGGTTTTACCGGAGAGCAATACTGGGCGCTGGCCGATGCAGTGCGCATAGGCGGGCGAACCGCTAACATACTGAACAGCGTTTCGAACGGAGCGGCGACCGTAGTTGCGACGGATATGGGCGTTTATGTGAAGAACGATGCGGATATAGGAGCCTCATGGTCGATGTCGATGATGGCTCCTGGCAACATCTACAGCATGATCGCGGCGAACGACGTTTTCTTTATCGGCCAGAACGATGGGATATACATGTCGATGGATGGCGGAAAAAACTGGCAGCCGACAGGAACAGGAGTTTCCGAGGTTAAGGCGTTATTTTATGATGAATCTTCCGGCGTGATTTACGCAGGCACTTCGGACGGTATCTTGAAAAGTATAGATTTGGGAGTTAATTGGGAGAGGATCGCTCTTGCCGGTGAAGATGTCCTGGCATTTGCAAAGGATACCATTCAGATCTTTGCGGCGACGAACAAAGGAATATATAAGTCCGATGATTCAGGTAAGACGTGGGCAAGCATTAGCGGTACCATAGTTGAAAATGGTGTTACCGCAGAGATAAAAAGTATGGTTTCGCTGAATGGCATCCTTTATATTGGAACAAGCTTTGGGCTTTTTAGTATGCCGAATTGATACCCGTTCTAGGGAAAAAGATATCCCAATCCCATCCTTA
>CAIPVD010000343.1 GCA_903868375.1 uncultured delta proteobacterium | reverse complement strand
GGCGACCTTTCTGAAAATGCCGAATACGATGTTGCGAAAGAGCATCAGGCACAGCTGAACAAACAGATACAGGATATAGATACCACGCTTTCTCTTGCGCAGATAATCGATCCTTCGAAGATCGATAGCGAAAAGGTAGTCTTTGGCGCAACCGTTAAATTGCACGATATCGATAACGGCGAAGAGGTCGAATATCAAATAGTTGGAGCGCACGAATCGGATATCGCCAGCGGCAAAATTTCCATCGAATCGCCTATTGCCCGCGCCATGATTGGTAAAGAAGAGGGCGACGAAGTTAAGGTGAAGGCGCCGAACGGCATCCGCACTTATGAAGTTCTAAGCGTAAATTTTCGTTGAACGTCAAACTTCCCCCATGCTGGTGTGAATGCTACCCAGATTGATGGGTATCGTTCTTGGCACGCAATAAGCCCTTAGTATAACCTGTTGGAACTAATAAACATTTCTCTTTTGGCGGGGTCATAAAATAGGCGCCTTTTTGGCACATGGTATGCACTATCTGAAGGCGGAGGCGGTTATGATAAAAGGAACAATAAAAACGATGGATATTCTGAAGCATCCGATGACCCTTATCGGGGTATATGGATTCTTCTCTTATGCAAGGCTCATCATGAAATGCTTAAGCCCGGCGACGTATCTATTTCTGAATATAATGCCTAGGTAAAAATCTTAATATTTCTGCGTCGGTGAAAAGGCAGGGATCTTTATTGCTGGGGCTCCGTATTTATCTTTCTTCGGAGCGGACGGTAAGCTGGAGCTATCCAGCTCGGCGATCTTGTCGTTTTTAACGGTGAGTAAGAACATCTTTCGAATTATCTCCCGGTTCGAATCGAAGCCTATCAAACCGGTGGAGCCTTCGACCTCCTGCACGTTAGCCAACGAATTTCTAACCTCTAGCGGATGCGCTCCGCCCGTTAGCTGCAGCGCCTTTGCGCCAAGCCTTGCTGCGTCGTAGCTTTGAGCTTCGAGAATGGTCGGTTTTATGCCGTAGATCTGTTCAAATGAGCTGACGAACTTTTGAACGTTCGGCGAAGAACTATCATCAAAGAAACCATCTACAAATACCGCGCCCTGCAACGATTCGCCGCCTATTTCAACGAGCGCGGGATTGTTCCATCTGTTTATGCCCAGGAGCTGCACGCCTTCGATCCCTTCCGTAAGAAGTGCCGATGTGACGTAGCCTATTGCGCGGTAAGAATCGGGGATGAATATTGCATCGAACTTAACGCCATCTTTTTTGAACATTCCGGCAAAGTCGAGAGTGGTCTCGCCGTAGCCGGACGATTGGACGATCTTTCCGCGAAGCGCCGTTATCGCGCTTGTGAACAGTTTCTTAAAATCTTCGCCGTAAGGCGTCATCGGGTAAGCGATCGCAAAGTTCTTCGCCTTCTTCGTTTCAATCGCCCATTTTGCTATTGCGTTCGCCTGCGAAGCCGAATTCAAAGCCACGCTAAAGACGTTCTCGCCGGTGGACGTTATTCCTTCGCGCTGCGAAAGCGAGATAAGCGGAACGCCTAAACTTTGCGCCTTTTGAGCCGCCGCTTCTATCGAAGAGCTTGCCATTGGCCCAATAATAATGCTGACGTGTTCGTTCTGTACCAGGTCTTCTACCGCCTGTGCAGCAAGTTCCGGGCGGCCGGCATCGTCTTTTATGATAAGCTCGGCGTTAACTGCCTTATCGCATGGCGAAAATATGCCAACGGCGCACTCTATTCCCTGAAGCGTTGTAGCGCCGTAAATTGCGAACTTACCTGTAAGTGGCAGGATAACCCCGATCTTATAAACTTCGCCGTGATACGCTTCTTTTGTAGGCTGTTCCGGACTTCCGGAGGTTGCAACGTTTGTGCGCGCGCAAGATGATAAAAGAACGAATCCAAGAATAACTATCAATATTTTTTTCACTTCTTCCCCTTTGAAACGGCTACCGTCGCCGCACGCACCACTCTGTCGTGCAGTTTCCATCCGCGCCTGTGTTCGACCGCGACGGTTCCTTCAGGAAACTCCTCCGATTCGATATGCGAAACCGCTTCGTGCTGGTTCGGATCGAATGGAAGTCCTATCGCCGATTCAAGCGGCGAGAAACCGTGTTTTGCAAGGGCTGCAAGAAAATGGTTCTGGATAAGTTTTACCCCGTCGGCGATCGCCGAAATCTCGCTCGTCGCTTCTTTTGGGATGTGGCCGAGCACTCGGTCGAAATCGTCCAAGACCGGAAGCAGGTCGTTTATCAGCGATTATCAAGTAACCCAGAGTTTATTTATTGGCGGCTATCTAGAAAACGGATATATATATCGCAGAAAGTTCTTAAGTCCAGAATTAATACCAATAGAAGAAGGTATTGAT
>CAIPVD010000342.1 GCA_903868375.1 uncultured delta proteobacterium | reverse complement strand
TATTCTCGATGACATCGGTGATAGCAAGCGAGCCATTGGTTGCGGCGGGATCTTCCGTGCCGAAGTTCATGATGCCAACCTTTTTAAGACCTGCGATATCATATTTTGCTGGAGCCATTCTTTTTACCGCGAACTTTGCTGTCGCGCACCCGAAAGAAAGAACGCCTAACAACACTATGGCTAATATTTTTTTCATATCGTCCCCTTTTAGGGGATCATTTTAGTGAAAGCATCAAATTCCGCAAGAAGTTAGTTTGACCCAAGGGCTATGTAAGTATAAATCGCACCATTCAAATTGGCTTCGTTATTTACCGTAAATCCAGCATCATCAATAGAAACAACACCCATAACATACGATTTTAATCCATCGGACGAGCTGTGAATACTTACACCACCAACAGCAGCGCCTGTCTGATTAGTTCTCATGCCCAAAGCAAAATAGTCTCCAGTGCCCCCGTCTAAATCTTTCGACCATAGCAGCAATATCTGCGCCTTAAATCCGGTACTCATAGGTCTTGGATTGGAACCATTGCCGGTATATTGCCCATTTGTTATTCTTGTATAAGATGTCCCCGTTAGAAGGCCCGCCAATGCAATACTCCCAGTCACTGTCAGGTTTCCCTCCACAACAAGGCCTTGATTAGCAGCCTGGGATATATCCGCGCTAAGATTTGGGATTGAATTGGTTCCTCCCCTAATCACCGGCGCCACAAGTACTTTATTGGACAGTTCTTGATAATCTGTTGTTCCAACAATATTTCCAGCGACGCCATGAGCGGCAGTTGAATTAGTATGAGTAGTAATATTCGCCTGTAATGTTGCATCTGCTGCCGTTCGCGCAGTGGCCTCATTACCGATGTTTACCTGTAAGCCCGAATCTGTCGTACTGCGTGCGCCAGCTTCATTCGTTATCTTAGTTCCATAATCCGCCTCTGCCCAGGTTATTTCTTCTTGCCGCTTTTTGATGGCCGTATCAAAATCTTTTAAGACACCCTGCACCGTTTGCGAGCCGGAATAAACAAACACGGTTGATACGCCGATCTTGCTGGCACCGTAGGAACTTTGTAAATCTTCTGTGTATGCCGTGTCGGTAGGCAGCATCGACTTCGCAATGCCGTTCGGAAAAAGTGCCGCCGTAAGTTCCGCATTCAGATGATCTTTGGTGATAACACCTTTGCCGATCATATCGCCAGTTATTGCACCCGCAGGCATCTTAAGTGCTGTATCGGCCCACATTGAATATGGCGCGGCAACTATTTCGAGCTTGTCGTAGGGCCTGTGGCCCGCAACTTCCACCACAAGGTATCGCGCATCCGTCGGGTCAAGCGCGCTAGCAGAAATTCCACCTGTCGGCGCGCCGCTATTCACATCCAAACCGTTTCCAACTATCGCGCTGACCGTACCCTTCACGACTTCAAGGGTTTGCAACTCTTCATAGACCGTCTTTCCGCCCGAATCCTGCAGTTGAAACTTTACGCTTGTAGCTCCGTCGGGCAGCGGATTACCCCCTTCATCTATCAATGCGGATTGATAATTGAAGAGCAGCGGGATTTGCTTCTCTCCTTCGGCAAAAACGCTTGCACCGATCAAGACAAGAACAACCGTTAACAACACTTTTATTTTCATATATTGCTCCTTAAAGTTTATCTCAAAACGAACTCCACCCTTCTATTTTCTCTTAAGTCTTCGACTCGGTGGCCCAGATTCAATGGATGCGTCGAACCGTAACTTACCACCATGATCACACGCTCGTTCGGTATGCCATGTTCCAACATGTATGCCTTCACCGCACGTGCGCGCCTATCGCCCAGTTCCATGTTGTATTCGCTGGCGCCTATCTCGTCGCAATGTCCTTCCAAGATAAAATATGCCTCTCCGTTCGCCTGAAGCCATTCGATGTTGCGATCGATAATTGCCGCCGCCTCCGGCAAGACAAGGTCGCTTGCGAACGGGAAATAGACGCGTGAGAGTTCCGCCTGCGGCATTTTTTCTTCTGCGCCGACTTTCGCGAGTGAGCCCGCAAAGATCAAAGCAAGCAATATGGCAATGAATAGTTTTTTCATTTTTCTATCGCTCCGATGTCGAACTTGCCCGAAACCCTCGTCTTACCGTTAAAATCCGACGTCGCGTTCGTATCGATACCGGCATCGACACCTGCCGTACCGGCCAAGCCGTAACTTAGATCGACAAGCAACGACGGTGAGGTTCCACTAAATCCGATGTTTCCATTAACGATGGCACCACTTAAGACAAGGCTCGTTGCATCGTTCCAGAACTTTCCGTCGCAATCATAAAGGATTGAATTCGCACCGCCCTGTGGAAATATTGTGAATAGATTGCTCTTCACTTCGGCATTAGTCAGGTCATTTCCCAAACATGCGAAGGCAACCTGGTCGGCAGAGAGATTCGTAAACACAAGATCGTTCACGATCTTCGGAGAGCCTCCATTGAACGAGATTCCAAAAGAAACCTTGGGGCTTGTGGCATAAGATGAACCGTCGATCGTGTTATTTATGATCATCGGCGACGCATTCGTCATTCTAATTCCGGTCACGTGGGTTGCATTGCCGGCAAGTATTATATTGTTCGTGATATTCGCAGGCGCTTTCACGATGCTGATTCCAGTGCTTGAATCTGCGTTTTTAGAACCAGAGCCTTCTATTCTATTCGCGTTTAACGTAACATTTGCGCCTGTGCCAAGAAGAACGCCGCACGACCTGTTGCTTAATGCGTTACCTTGGATCACACTGTTTGAAATATTTATCTGGCTGTTCACAATATAAACGGTCGCCTGATCGCAGCCGTAATCGTCAGTATCGGGAAGGTCACCGACAATACCGTCATCGCTTCCCGTGTTCGTAATATATAGACCGTCAAGATTTATCTTGCCTGAAAAATCCTTGAACATGAGCGTGACCGGTGAGATGGCGCTTGTGAAAAGCGTCTTGTAGTCGGAGCTTCCGTCGTGCACTCTTCTTTCCGAATAGCCCGCCTTGTATCCGCCAAAAATATCAACGCCGTCTGCAAAAATGCCACTACTTATATCGTAAGTACCGGCGGAAACATAAACAGCGTCGCCGCGTTTTTTTGCCAGGTCGATCCCAACCTTCAAACTTTTCACTGGAGCCGCGAACGTTCCCAGAGCGTTATCGGAGCCGTTCACGCTATCAACATACGTGACATGCAGCCCATCGCCATCGATGTCGTCATCGCAGGCATCGCCCAAGTTATCAGCCTTAACGAAAGCTCCCGATGGCGTTTTTATCACTGAAAAATAATCCTGGTCGGTATTTTTCTGATCGGGATTTGAAACGAACGGGCAATTATCTTTGTTATCGCCAACGCCATCTTTGTCGGAATCTAGCCATTCGGTCGGATCGAGCGGAAATGCATCGACTCCATCATTGTATCCGTCTCCGTCTGTGTCTGCTTTGAGCGGATCGGTTCCTTGTGCGACTTCAACTCCGTCCGGCACGCCGTCGCCATCGGTATCCGGATTCAGCGGGTCGGTGCCAAGCGCTGCCTCTTTCGCGTTGCTCAAACCGTCGCCATCTGCATCGTCGGAACAGGCGTCGCCTTTGCCGTCTTTATTTGCATCTGTTTGATCTGTGTTTGAAGCGAATGGGCAGTTGTCGCTGTTATCACCTATGCCATCCTTGTCGGAATCTAACCATTCTTTTGGGTCGAGCGGAAACGCATCGGCTCCGTCATTATATCCATCACCATCGGTATCGACCTTGAGAGGATTTGTTCCGTTAGTAACTTCTACGCCGTCGGGAACACCATCGCCATCCGTATCGGCCTTTAAAGGATCCGTTCCTAATTCCTTTTCTTTTTTATCGCTTAATCCATCGCCATCTGAATCGATCTCCTTCGGCGAAATATTCAGCACGGCACCTTCAAAACTTCCGCCTAAACTTGCATCGGCAAGCGTAATATCCGACAATTTCAGCGCTATGGTAGGATCTGCAGCACCATCTTGGAAAGAAAACGAAACGGAACCCGTACCAATTTTTTTATCTGCGCAATAAAGATCGACC
>CAIPVD010000341.1 GCA_903868375.1 uncultured delta proteobacterium | reverse complement strand
TTTTTCCGAATCGATAGTTTCAGCCGACGATTTTGCACGCGCCAGAGACGGAGCATTGCAGTTGGCGCTTACGTTAGACATAGCTTACGGCGCGACCCATATCTATAAACACACAGACCTTGTTCCCACCGATTACAGAACAATAGCGAGCGACTTTATCAATGGACAGGTTGCAAAGGCAATAGACCTCTACGACAGCGGACACAAGAACGAGGGCTTCGCTTTACTGAAAGAACTTAGCGAATACGTTTCGGACCTGATCAAGTTCTACAGCAACGGCGATTTTATCAAGCCGATAAGACGGTTTGATTACGATCCGCGCATTGTCGAGTTTAAAAAACTATTCAAAGAATTAGGCCAGATGAAGGATGTGGAAAATGCCGTAGCCGGATTTTACGGATTGATCATCGGTTGCGGCGCTGGGAGAATTGCAGGATTTGGAATGCGTACCCTCATAGGCGAAACGGCGGCTGACACAATATCGGGAACATTAAAAATAGCGGCCGCCAATTCGGCAGGTTTTGTTGCGGGATTAAGCGTAGCAAATGCGGCGACCGGTGTTCAACCTTTTTGGAATCATCACCAATCCACAAAAGAAAATATCAAATCATATCTCTTCAAATTTTTACTTCCGCTTTCGATTGAACTTGGAGGGCCACTGATCGGCGGAGCAAAACATCTGTTGCATTTGGAAGAAGGCACCTATGTGGCAGAAAATGTAACTTTCGGGCAGTTCATCGAAAATCAAGCTCTTCATACGGCGGTCGGCACTGCAAATTTTACATGGAGCACGCCGCTCGTTGATTATAGCTTGGGAGTTGCGTTCAGTGAATCTCCCGATCTTTGGAAGATCGCTCAAGATGCCGTTAGCGCCGAATCGATATTTAATAACGTAAAGTCCGTAATTGAAGTTCAGCTTGCCGGCGCAATTGCCGGTGTGCCGCTAAAATTTCTGGATAACAAAGTTGCTACAAGACAACTTAAGTCGATCGAAAAAGTTGATTCAAAACTTGAAGACGTAGCGAAAAAGGTTCGGGAGGCGCCGGATGACGAATCAAGAGCAAAAGCTACGGAAACACAGGACAACCTTGCTGGAAGAATGGTCAAGATCGCTAAAAACGTGTTTGAAAGAGCTACGGAGAAGATAGGGCAAGAGAAAAGTGTTCTGGATCATCTTACTTCAAAATTTCCAGAGCGCGCTAACCTGATCAAGATAGGCCTCAAGGCGATGAGAGATGGCGGATTCGATAAAGATCAGCAAAGGGAACTTCTCACTTTGCTTGCAGAGGATGTTGGAAAATACCCCGACCTAGCATTTAAGAGTTTTCAATCGGCTGTTAGTGCGTTGAAAGATACCGGATGGAGCGTGGCCGAACAATACAGGCTTCTCAAATTTACGCTAGAGAGTATGGAAGCTGGCAGCTATGCGTTTGAATACTTCCCATCTATCATTAGCGGATTGAAGAATTCAGGATGGAAAGTTGATGAACAGTACAAGTTCTTCAATTCGCTGATAGAAAAAGGCGGGCAAAAACTTTTCTTTATTTACAAAGGTTTCCCTGTGGCCATTGAAGGGTTGAAGGATTCAGAATGGAATAGCTATGAGCAGCAGAGTGAATTGCTCTTAACGATCGCCGAAAATGGTGGATTGCAGTTGGGCACCATTTATGGAAACCTTCCCCTGGCGATTAAAGCGCTACATGAATCCGGATGGAAAAGTAATGAGCAGTATGAATTTCTTTTATCTTTGGCAAAGGCAGGCGGTACAAATGCATATACTTGGGATGCGTATGAGCACCTAGGGGATGCGATCTCTGGGATGAAGGATACAGGATGGAGCTACGAGCGGCAGAGCACGTTGCTTTTACTTTTGGCTGGAATAATGTATCCTGGCCACGCTTATAAAGCCATGCCGGCGGCCATTAGCGGGATGAAAGATTCAGGATTAGATACCGATGGACAATACGATCTTCTCACACTTTTGGCAGAAAGGGCGAGCGAAAAAGCTAGCGGTGCTTATGAGGTTCTGCCATCGGCCATCGCTGGCATGAAAGATACAGGATGGGATGCTAATCGTAGGAATGATTATCTAACGAAAGTGATATCGGCCGTTGGAGAACAACACGGCGAAGCGGTCAGGTTCTTGCAATTTGTTGCCGAAAACAGCACGGATATTGATCGTTCGAGCAAGGTTTTTTTGAGGATCTTAAATAAGTTAACAGATTACAATAGCAAAAGAGTCCTGGAAGAGCTGCATAACCATAAAACATGGTTAAAGCAAATTGGGCGCGAACACTTTATCGATCATCTCGAGCTATATGCCGAAATATTTGAGCGCTGGCCAAGGCTTGGTTTTAGTGTCCTAGACGGCCTATTAGAAGCTACAAAAGAGGGTGTAGTCCCAAAAGATGTAACAAGTGTACGTGATAAGATCCTGACATTTGTTGAAAAAACAAATGGATTTGTGCCGAGCATTTACCGTGCGTATCAGGCAGAAGGCCAGACAGTGATTGATGAGTTGAACAGATATCGCGACTCCATTCTGACCGATGATTTTGGTCCAGAAACCGCAAAGAACATTGTGGAAACGCGTGGCGAAGATTTTCTTCTAGGCGCCATCCAGATAGCCTCACCTACGAGCGGTGCCAGCTTTGTAAAGCGGAGTGAACTTCTTGGCCTGTTAAAAAATATGCTTGCCGCTGGAGACCTGCGTGGGGATATACCGAAAGCATGGCGTAAGAAAGTTGAAACATTTGAACTTGGGCAGGGTGAATATCGGCTCAAAGCTGGAGGGAGGGCAGATGCCGACGGCTCGATAAAAAAACTGTTTGGAAGATTTAGGGCCGGCGAGAACGAAAATAAGCTAAAGGAAAAAGATGTTGTCGATGCGGTGGCAGGATATTTGAACTCCGAGAGAGGCGAAGCGGATCGCGAAAAAATAAGAACGGTTCTATATATGTACGCGGGCCAGAACGATGCGTTAAGAGAGAAGATAGATAGGATACAAGATAGTGACTATTCAGCACTAATACTGCTTGAACAGCTATTCGGCGATAAAGACATCCTCCAAAAAGTGATCATTGATGCGTTGGAAAAAGTTCCTGCACAATTATTGGAAGGGCGTGGTAATTACAGGCAGATGGAGAATGTGGACGGAGTTGCAAAGAACTTAAAGAAGGCGTGGAGCTTGCAAAAGCCGGAAAGTGAACGACAGGTGATAGTTGCTGGCATATTGCGAGGGTACGACCCCAAGCAGATAAGGGAAAAACTATTGTCAAGAGACGACATTCCGATCGAACTGAAGCAAACGATCGAAAGCACGATCGGTAGCAATGCACCAGTACTTGGCAAGATGAACGTAGTTAAGGAAATATTGGCAGCGCCTACTGCAATAATTCATGCGGAAAAGGCAAAATATGATTATCACGAAACGGAGCCTGCTAAAATAGAGCTCCGTGCAGTGAAAGGGCCGGCGTTTGGACTGAACGGCATGACATCGGGCGTTTGCACCGCAACAGATGTTGAACTGTGGAAGAATCCGAACTTCAAACTCTTTGCGATAGAGGATGTAACAAGGGGGCAGGTGGTTGGTTACGTTCATGTCTTTGAAGTGGAGATAGGCGGAAAGAAATATATAACGTTGCCGGGCATAAACCCATCGGCTGAACTTATGGGCAGAGTAAGCCCGAAAGAGCTGTACTCCAAGCTGATGAAATCGATCACGGCTTTTGCCGATGCAGGGGGATATGCAGGTGTTTATATTCCAGCAAGCAATGCCATCCACAGCAACCGGGCCGATATCCAAAAAGAGATCTCAAGAGCAAAATACCCAAGTAAGAAACTTGATGAACCGATAAAATGGAACAATCTGCCGAAGCCTTTTCCATTTGATGAAGTTTACATCGTATGGGAAAGGCCGGTGGATTATTTTTCCGATTGGAAAAACGTTTTGAGCGGGTGGCGCGATCAGTCCGACGACAAGACAATACGAAGATCTACAGCTGGCCATGCGCTGGATGCTCTCGCAAAGGCGGAAAGCCTTATGTCTGGCCTCACCGAACCGCAGCAAAAAGAGGCCTCAAGGCTTATCGATGAGCTGCCTCCACCCAAGAATCTTGGAGAAACGGGCATTGCAAACCCGCTGAACCGTGTCGATCCTGAAGAAGCATTAAGAGCTCTTGAGGCATATAGCGGCATCCGTTCCAGCCTCGATGCGCAGGGTATTGCCGCCTCATATAATGAAGTGAAGGCGATGGTGTTAGATGGCGCATGGACCGACATAAAAGCGGCATCGAACGAATTCTTTGGCGTGCTAGATAGGGCAACTGCTGCCGAAGCAACGCTTTATCGCCTGCGAACGTTACAAGAATGGTTCGGCGTAAGATTGAATACGGGCGATTTTCTTTCGCTTCCACATGCGCCGCTGGTGAAATTCAATTTAAGCAACGGAATGTTCGTGCAACTCGAGTTCGGAAAATATGAAGGGTTTTCCGGGTTGCAGTTCGTTCTTTATGCAACGGGAAAATCGGGCTACGAAGTTGCGCTTGCTACGGTCGGTTTCCAGGAAACAGATGGAACGATATCGGTAACTAGATATCAGGGCGCGGCCGGTATTCGAGACTACATGAGAGAGTTCCGCAGTTATTCAGGCGGCGTTGCTCCGCTTCCATGGCTCGCCAATGTGGCCGGAAGGTTGCTTCTTGGCAGGGCCGTTAGAAGCGGCAAGGAATTAAAGTGGATCAATGGTAATTATGTGAAGATGGCGTATCCGCACGGTAGCGAGGCCAGCGTAAATACGGTCAAGTCCGTTAAAGATGCAAATGATTATTTGAATGGCGAAGGAAAATATGGAATGGTGCCGGCGGAAGAATTCGAAAGAACGAAGGGGACGATCGACAAGTATAATACAACGGCACAAGAACTTGGTTTTACTAACGCGGGAAGCGGTGGAGACCTGGAACCGTGGTTCACTTTCGACACGTCCAATCCGAAGAAGTTTGGGCTTGGAAACGATTCGGAGCGCTTCAATAATTCCGTAAAAGAATTTGACGATTCGCTTGCAGAGGCAAGAGTGCCGAACGTCGAAAACGGCGCCAAATTTGATCCGTTCTGGTCGGTGAAAGTTTCGACAACCTGGCCGCCCGAAAGAAATCCGTTCCTAAACGATTACGCTCCGATAGCTGAACCCAACGCAAAGCCTTAACCACCCGACGAACATTCAGCGCGCCCTGCAGGAGTCGAACCTGCGACACCTTGGTTCGAAGCCAAGTACTCTATCCTCTGAGCTAAGGGCGCGCTCAATATTCAACTACGCTTTAGTCTTCATGTGACCGATATGCCGCCAGATCCACCAAGCGGCTCCCGCCAAAATTATTACTCCGATCACCGTGTCGAACCGATGAAAATAAACGCCTAAAGTTTCCCAATTGCTGCCAAGTCGCTCTCCTACATACGCAAGAAAATAGCACCAGGGAAGCGAGCCTACGAACGTGAAAATAACAAACGGCACGAACGGCATCTTGGAAATTCCGGCGGGCAGCGATATAAAGGTTCGAATGACCGGCAGCAGTCGCGAAAAGAAGACTACGGATTGGCCATGACTCGTGAACCATCTATCTGCCATTTCAAGGTCATGATGCGAGATAAGAATGTATCTTCCATATTTCCAAATAAAAGTTCTTCCGCCATATCTGCCGACGGCATATGCAATAACAGAACCTATTACACAGCCGATTGCACCTGCGAGCGCTGTTCCAAAGAGAGTGAATTGCCCCCTAGATACCAAATATCCCGAAAACGGCATAATGATCTCGCTTGGTAGCGGGATGCATGCCGATTCGATCGCCATCATCGCGGCGATGCCTGCGTATCCGAATGTGCTGATTGCAGTTATAATGAATGTAGCGCAAAGCGCCATTATCTTTCCGAACATTGGTGCCTTACTTAAGGGCGCGACCAATAAAACGCAATAAAAAACTTGATTTTTACCCAGAATAGTATATCGGTAGCGCCGCTTTTGAAAATTAGAGGCTCCTATGGATTCTAAATGGGAACTAAGGGATCTGGCTAGAAAGCTAAGAAGCGAAGGACTTAGCTATCGCGATATCAGAAAAAGGGTGCCTGTTTCCAAAAGCACCGTAAGTTCATGGTGCAGTGATATTGAACTCTCGCAGCAGCAAAGGCATGAACTTGGAAAACGTTACGATGTTTCTCTTAAAGGTGCAAAGGCGGTTCAGTCTAACAGAAGATTGCAGATCGATAAAATAGTTTCTGATGCCATAAAGGAAGTTCGTTCTTTAAAAATCGATGATCTGAAGATAATGGGTCCTATTCTATATTGGGCGGAAGGGAATAAAACGCTTTTCGCTGGGATCACAAATTCGGACCCCGCGATCATTATAGTCGCAATGAAATGGTTCCGAGAAATATGTAAAGTGCCGGAAAAGAAGTTCAAGGCCCATTTGCATATCCATGGCGGGCAAGACGACCTTAGCATGAAGAAGTACTGGTCGAACGTGACCGATATACCGCTTGAACAGTTCGGTAAAAGTCACGTTAAAAAAAATGGCACAGGCTACAGGAAGAATAAGCTGTACAACGGGACGATAAAAATTAATATTTTCGATAAGAATTTGTTGCATAAAATTTTAGGTTGGATAGAAGGGATTAAGTTGCAGTTCACGGGTCATTAGCTCAGTTGGTAGAGCACCTGACTCAATATTAGGGTCCCCTTCGCTGTAAAGCGATGTGGAAAAACCGGGTGAATTCAGGGAAGCCCAAACCTGCCAAAAGCGGATGGGTAATCCTGAGCCAAGCCAAGCGAAACCAATTAAAGTAACTTGGAAGGTGCAGAGACTAGAGGGTGAGGATGGTAACCAATAAACCCTCGTTAGCGCCCGGCATCCACTGATCGGTGGATGATGAGATAGTCCGACACTCCGTGGTAACGCGGAGAGAACAGTTGCTTAATCAGGGTGTCACAGGTTCGAATCCTGTATGACCCACATCGGGGACATGTACTTTTTTTAGAAAAGTGTGTGTCCCCGGTTTTTTTTCTAATGCCAATTCCTTGACAAAACATCCATTTTTTCGCATAATCCACAAACTTAACGAATCATATCCCATTGAATTGTAAGCTCTTTACAATTGTGGAAGCTGGCACACAAAGTGCACTATCCGCCAATGTGATGGTTATCATTAAATGGAGGCATATATGAAAAGGTCGTTCGTTCTTGTATTCGTTCTGGCAATGTCGGCGGTTCTTTTTCTCGGCAATAATATTCTCTTTGCAGCTCCAGCTACAAAAAGAGCGCCCGTTAATTTAACGGCTCGAGCGCTTACGCCGGAGGCATCGTCGAGAAAGCTAATGGAGCTGGTCATAAGTAAGGACTATCAACAGTGCATGAACTTTAAGAAAAGGGGAGAGACCTGCGTAAAGATGACCGAACCGGAATATTTTGCCTTGCTGTCAAGAAGCTTTGTCTTCTTTAGCGATATGAGGTCGTGGGCAAAGAAGAATGGCGGTTACAAAGATGATAACGCCTACAGAAACGGAATTTTGGCAATGATGGATACGCTTCGCGATGCGGCAGCCGGCAAAGATCCTATAGCTGCGCACAAAATGGTTGGCACGATTTACAGCGATAAATATGATCTTCGTGCAAACGCGTTGCTCTTTGGCGACTTTGTTAATGCAAATACACTTGGGTTAGGTCGAGTTGATATCCGAGATGTAACGAAGTTAACTAATCTAAAGTACATCATTGCAAAGTATCAACGTCTGAATAAGAATCAGCTGGCAGCTCTGATCAAATATATACCATACACTCCCCCTGCAGGAGGGAGCGGCAACGGTGGCAATGCATCTGCGGACAAAACATCAGACGGGCCAACACCAACAAATGACATGGGTAGTGCGCCGGGGGCAGATGTTGCAGGTTGCCTCGAGCAGGCAATGTCACAAGTTGGAAGTTTTACAACACCGCCAGGCGCAGCTAAACTTTTTATGCCAACAGACCCGAATACCGGCGGGAGCTTTGGGTTGACCGGTGCGCCAAAATCAGGACCGGGTTCCGGAAATATAACGACATCTGGCAAAGATCCATGCTTGGGCACTGATTTTAGCAAGATGCCGGGATATGGTAAGGGAAAGCCGGGGGACACGCTCACTGTTGTCAAGGTGGGTAGCGATGGTGCTTATAATGTTTCGGGCAATGGACTGGCAACGAGCTTAACTTTCCCTGCAGATGCAAATGGCAATGTTAAAACAGGCGTACACACGGAGACCGTGAATCGCGTTACTGTTACCGATAAAAACGGCAATACATGGTCGCAAGTTACTACAAACCTTGCGACTGGAGCCTCGACATGCACTGGGACTTGTGTTAACGGCACTACTCCATTTCCTCCTCCGACAGCGGGGACTGCTGACGGTTCTGAAACATCCTCGTACACCAAGCCAGATGGAACCGTTGTAACTATTACAAAAGATCCCGATGGCGTTTTAACAATTAAGACTGTAATGCCAGATGGGACCCAGATAGTCGACAAAACAGGTGCCACCGGTCATAATTCAACAGTCGAAATTACTAAACCAGACGGGAGCATCGAAACTGTCATAACGAATCCCGATGGCAGCACAGCAGATGTGGTCAAAAATCCAGACAAAACTACAACGACCGTATCCGTGGATCAAAATGGAAACATCGTAAAAACCATCGTACAAAATCCAGATGGTTCTATAAAATCATCCACGACCCCTAATCCAGACGGAAGTAGTACAACAATTACACCCGATGGCACCAAAGTGGTCACGATCAAGTCTCTGAATGGAGACGTGACAACCTTTGCACAAAATCCCAATGGCACTAAGTCAATTACGATTATAAATCCAGACGGGACTACTACGACCAGCACACTGAATCCCGATGGTTCTGTAACAACCACCACAAAACATCCCGATGGCACTACAGAAACGAGCAGTACCCCGGCTGCGCCAACTAGCACCGTAAGTGCTGACGATCAGGGTGACGAAACAGAAGTAGCAGCAGATGATCAGGGTGATGGCGAAGGTGGAGGTGATGAAAGTGAAACCGGAATGGCAAATCAATACTCCGATAATTCTCCTGCAAAATCTAAATGTGGAAGCACAGTGACATATTGCTCTTTGAACGGCGGCGGCAGTGACAGCAGCGGTGGTAATAGCGGCAGTGATAGCAACTGTTCGGCAGCAAAGAGCGGGTTTAACAAGGACGCCCCCCCCGAAGGTCCATTCGGTTGCGGAGGCGGAGATCCTACGGTTATGGCACGGCAGAGTTTAATGGTAATAGATAAGTCTCCCGTTCAGATCCACGAACTTATCCATGCATATATTAAAGCTGGAGCATCGACGTCTTCGACGACAACCGTCAGGGAGATGGTGAATAAGATACTTAAATGACCGGCAAATATTTTTGCAGATAGACGGGGTTTTAATAATGGAGGTAGTTTATGAAGAAGCGTTTTGTATTGTTATTCATTCTTGCCATGGCATCCGTTATTCTTCCTTCGGGCAATTTACTTTCTGCAGCTCCAGCTACAAAAAGAGCGCCCGTTAATTTAACGGCTCGAGCGCTTACGCCGGAGGCATCATCGAGAAAGCTAATGGAGCTGGTCATAAGTAAGGATTATCAACAGTGCATGAACTTTAAGAAAAGGGGAGAGACCTGCGTAAAGATGACCGAACCGGAATATTTTGCCTTGCTGTCAAGGAGCTTTGTCTTCTTTAGCGATATGAAGTCGTGGGCAAAGAAGAATAGCAGTTACAAAGATGATAACGCCTACAGAAACGGAATTTTGGAAATGATGAAGACGCTTCGTGATGCGGCAGCCGGCAGAGATCCTACCGCTGCGCATAAATTGGTCGGCACGATGTACAGCGGTGAACATGATCTTGTAGCCAACGCGTTTCTTTATGGCGACCTTGTTAATGCAAATACACTTGGACTAGGTCGAGTTGATATCCGCGATGTTACGAAGTTAATCAATCTAAAGTACATCATTGCAAAGTATCAACATCTGAATATGAGTCAGATAGCCGCCCTGAAAAATTATATATCCCCTGCAAAAGGGAATGGTAGCATCGGCAATGCATCTGCGGACAAAACATCAGACGGGCCAACACCAACAAATGACACGGGTAGTACACCGACGGATGTTATGGGTTGCTTCAAGCAGGCAATGTCGCTAACTGGAAGTTTTACCACACCGCCAGGCGCAGCCAAACCTTTTATGCCAACAGACCCGAATACCGGCGGGAGCTTTGGGTTGACTGGCGCGCCAACATCAGGACCGGGTTCCGGAAATATAACGATATCTGGCGAAGATCCATGCTTGGGCACTGATTTTAGCAAGATGCCGGGTTATGGGGTTGGAGAACCGGGATTCACAACCACGAAAGATAGCAATGGAAATACAATAAGGACCAGCAACGTTGAACCATGTTGTGGTGGAACTACTTCATCTAGGTATGTTTATGTTGATGATAGTGATGGTCATATTTGGTCAGCAGTTAAAATAATTAACTACCCAATAGTAGCTACTAGCCTGTGTGATGGACACTGCGTCGATAGCTCTACCGCATTTCCTCCGCCTAAAAAAGATGCTAATGGAAATCAAGTATCTTCTTACACGAGTTCGGACGGAACCGTTACTACCATTACCGTAGCGCCTGATGGAAGCAGTAAAACCACCGTAACAAAGCCCGATGGTACCACAACAACGACTGAAGCCAAAGCACCTGAAACAACAGATCAAACGAGCACTGATGGAGGTGATGAGAGTACAACCGGAATGGCAAATCAATACTCTGATAATTCTCCTGTAAAATCTAAATGTGGAAGCACAGTGACATATTGCTCTTTGAACGGCGGCGGCAGTGACAGCAGCGGTGGTAATAGCGGCAGTGATAGCAACTGTTCGGCAGCAAAGAGCGGGTTTAACAAGGACGCACCCCCCGAAGGTCCATTCGGTTGCGGAGGCGGAGATCCTACTCTTGTGGCACAGCAGAGGTTAATGGTAATAGATTGGTCTCCCGAACAGCTTCACGAACTTATCCAAGCATCTATCAATAGTGGAGCGGCTAAGACGACAACCATCAGGCAGATGGTGAACCAGATACTTAAGTAATGCGTATTTCTGCCGGTCTCATCCTTGGGACCGGCAGAGTTGTTTCTTGCGTTTCAATGTAAATGATACTAAAGTGCCTGCAACATATGCCAAAGAAAATATTGATAGTAGATGACGATGAAGCAGTACTGCAGTTGCTCAACACGCGCCTGATCTCCGTTGGTTACGAAACAGTCATGGCATCCGACGGAGAAGAGGGGCTGAAAAAAGCAAGAAAAGAGCTGCCCGACCTGATACTTTTGGATGTCATGATGCCGAATTTGGATGGATATCAGTTCAGCCTTCTCCTTAAAGCCGACGAAAGATTCAAAAAAACGCCGATAATAATGTTGACCAGCTTAAGCCAGCACATGGATGCCATAACCGGCAGGGCCCTTGGTGCCGTAGAATATGTGACCAAACCGTTCGATTCCGTAAAATTGCTAGAGACGATAAATAAATGGCTTACTAAAAAGTAGCCGTCGCATCACGAGGCTTTTTATGGCTCATGAATTATCTACTATTCTTTCACGACGTCGAAGGAAAAATAATCGGAACAAGTAGTATCGGTGAATAGGCTAAAGTTAAAAAGATAATATGCATTTTTTTAAAAGAAAATGGTTCCGGAATATTTTCGACCTGTACATTGTCGTCCTTTTTACGCTGGCAGGCGGCATATTTTCCCATTATTACACTTACAACCTTCATAGGCGCTTCGAAAATCTGTTCGGCAAGTATGTAGATGAATTTTCATTCGCCCTTGTTTGCCTTCTTGCAGGACTGTTCATATATTCTGTCAGAATATTCCTTTCGATGCGTTCCGTAGCAAAGCAGCATGAAAACACGATAGATATGATGAAAAGCATTACCTCTTCCGCTAAAGACGGCATAATCATTATCGACAACGGCGGTAAAATATCATTTTGGAACGATGCTGCACATGGGCTGTTCGGTTATACTGCGGACGAGGCCAAAGGAAAAGAACTCCACCCGCTAATAGCGCCGGAGCTGTATCTACCCGCCTACAAAAAGGCTTTCGCTAGTTTCACGTCATCTGGCAAAGGGGCGATTCTAGGCAAAACGCTGGAGCTTACCGGCCTTAAGAAAAATGGCGGTGAGGTTCCTGTAGAACTTTCCATTTCGGCAGTTAACATAAATGGAGAATGGAACGCGGTGGGGATAGTTAGGGATATTTCCAAGAGAAAAGAGAACGAACGCGAGCTTGAGAATTATCGCAAGCACCTTGAACAACTCGTGAAGGAAAAAACAGAAGACCTAATGCGCCGCGAAAAGATCCAATTGAGCCTGCTCGAAGACCTTCAGATCACCAAAAACTTTTTGGAGAAAGAAAAGGACGACCTTGGCAGATCCAACAGGGACCTTGAGGAATTTGCCTATGTCGCTTCTCACGATCTACAAGAACCTCTTCGTATGGTTGCAAGTTACGTTCAGTTGCTTGAAAAGAAGTACAAAGGAACTCTTGATAAAGATGCAGATGAATTCATAAATTATTCGGTCGAAGGAGCAAAACGTATGCAGGAGCTGATCAAAGACCTCCTGGAATATTCGCGCGTCGGCACCAAAGGCAAGCCGTTCACGCGCTTTGCATGCGGCGAAGCAGTCGATGAATCGGTGAACAACCTGAAGTTGGTGATAAGAGATAACCGCGCAAACGTCATCTATAGCGATCTTCCATACATTGAAGCGGACAGGGTTCAGATAGCGCAGATATTTCAGAATCTCATCTCAAATGCCATTAAGTTCAGAAGCGCTAACCCCCCGGAGATCAGGATTACCGCAGATATTACGGAGAAAGAGTGCCTTTTCACAGTTGCCGACAATGGTATCGGAATAGAGCCGCAGTATTTTGACAGAATATTCGGCCTTTTCCAGAGATTGCACAGCAGGAAAGAATACGAAGGGACTGGTATCGGCCTTGCTATCTGCAAAAAGATCGTTGAACGCCACGGCGGAAAGATATGGATCGATTCGGAACTTGAGAAGGGTTCGAAATTTCTTTTTACAATTCCTATCAAGAAGGAGAACATTTTATGAACATGCTGCTCGTAGAAGACAACCCAGGCGACGTTAGATTAATGATGGAGGCCCTAAAGGACGCCAAGTTCAGCTGTACGACTACCGTTGCTAAAGACGGCATCGAAGCGATGAGGATTCTAAAGAGCAGCGACGAATCCGCTAAGAAGATAGACCTTGTTATTCTCGACCTCAATCTGCCAAAAAAAGATGGGCGCGAAGTCCTTACGGAGATAAAGGCCGATGAAAAGCTTCGGCATATTCCTGTCGTTGTCCTAACATCTTCCAGCTCCGAAGAAGACATCATTAATTGTTATAATTCGTATGCGAATTGTTACATTACCAAGCCGCTCGGCATAAGCGAGTTCTCCGATGTGGTCAAACGCATAGAGGCGTTTTGGATGTCGATGGTAAAACTACCTCTTGGCAAAATAAGGGTGCTTCTCATCGAAGATAATGCAGGTGATGCAAGGCTTATCGAAGAGATGCTTTTAGAGGCGGGTGGCAGAGAGTTCGGATTGATAATTGCCGATGATCTTAAACGCGGAGAAACTATTCTGCGATCCGGCAATATCGATGCGGTGCTTTTAGACCTTAATCTTCCCGATAGCGCCGGCATCGACACCTTCATCA
>CAIPVD010000340.1 GCA_903868375.1 uncultured delta proteobacterium | reverse complement strand
CGGCAAGCCTTGAATCTATGGAAAGGATCTTTTTTTCGTCCGATGAAATACCCAGCTCATCTTCAAAACGTTTCAGCAAGCCCCAGATATTTTCCACCGTCAACAGGTCGATCCTGGCATTTTCAAAATCAGTTGACCTGATCTTTTTGTAGTCATCTATCATGTTTGAGTAAAAATCTAAGAGAGGTAGGTAATAGTTTAGCTGCCTTGGCTCCGCGTTTAGAACGGGTTGTAATGGAGAAGCCCTTCTTGCATAAACGAATGTTTGGTAGTCGAGCTTGTCGGGTCCGAGCCTGCCGTGCCTTTCAAACGGATCGATGTTCATGAACGCAGCGTAATCGACTTGATACATCGCATCACTTGCCCTTGTGAACTCATAGACGTTCCTTGCTAGCGGGCCCTGCTTTTGGAATGTTATGCCAGGCAAGACATTAAATACCGCATGCGTTCCTTCATCATATAATTTATCTGCGCGCGGCGCTTCCGGTTGCTGTGGAATCGCGCAATGCTCTCTAAAACATTTTAGATTTTGCGCGCGGCGGTTTATGTGTGAATATTGAAACACTTTCAATTTTTTCGGCAAAAGAGATCTTGCAAAGGCCTCGGATGAAAAGACAAGTATCGCGCCGTATGGGATATTTGATTCCTCAAGCTGCAAAGAGTGAAGAGGCGCGTTGTTCGATAGTTGCATGAAGCGGGTAAGGTAATATCTGAACTCGAGGCCGTCAATGTACCTTGGATCGTTAGTTAAGATGCCGGCGGATGCAAGGGCCGTCCAGTAACAATTTGGCCCCGGATAATTCTCCGGCTTGCCATTTTTTTCTATCGCAACGGTTGGCAGCGCGCTTGTGATATCATAAAGTATCTCCGAATCATTTAATGTGATGCCGCCTGGGATAGCAGTTACCGGTGCAATGGTCGCGCTGGGATTTCCGAAACGTTCGCGAATATTTTCTAAAACCATTTCAGGCGCGCTAGTTCTTGGAGCGGTTGAAAAAAACTATCTTGGTGGCCGACTATCGAATTTGGCGCGTAGAATGAGAGTCCCGTTGGAGTAAGGTCTTGCACGCAAAAAAATGGTGTTGCTGTGATGCTAATCATAAAGTTCGCATAACACTATATTTACACCACATATTATATGCAAGGCTAATTCTAATGTTGACAAAACTTATTGAAGCACGAAACTTAGTTTTTCTAGAATATGCAATTTATGCATATTTCGTTTGTTATTCTTTAACGATATCAATATAATTCGCTCATAAATTTCGGGGGATAAAAAGAAAGGCGACCCGCCCTTAAATTGTCTCACGAAAATCGGTTCCCCAACCGGATGTGACATGAAACCAAGGAGGCCGCCCTATGTCTTAGAAATAGCACTTCCACAGATTTTTTCAAGGGCAAACGCCCGAGCAAGAGTGACATCAATTCAACCAATAAAAAGGGGGTATAGGATGTTAAACTTTTCTGCGATAGGAAGAGCGTGGACTAACGGAAATAATATTTCGAGCGACGGGGAAACTTCTCAAGTCATGCTCCCGGATCTTGACGAGGGGGCGACGGAACTTTTTGGCAGGCTAGTAAGGATAGACGGAAAGGCAAGGCTTGGCGGAATCTTCGATTATCAACCGATACTGCCGGGCCGCCACGTCACTCAAGACGGTTTCGATCAGGTAGAGGCCTATTATTCTTTGGACAGCGTTCTAAACTACCTGAACACTTTGGGAATCGATCCGCAACAAATAATCGGATCACAGCATAAAGGAATTCCGCATCCTGTCGTTGCTCACGTGAACGCGGTGGACGACCTGAACGCTTGGTATGCCCCGGAGGACGATGACCTTACATTTGGGACCAATGGTGATATGAGTAAGGGGCAGGATAAGTGGCATCTGGCATCCGATAGCGATGTGACCGTGCATGAGATGGGACACTTGCTTTTGGATCATATGAACAAGCGCCTGGGCGGGTGGATGAATAATTCGCAGAATGTGAAGAGGATGGGCGATCCGGGGGATGATGATGAACCGGGAGCCGAGGCAAACGAGGGCCTGGCCATTCACGAAGCTTTCGGAGACCTTCTTTCCGCGTTCTATTTTGACGATCCGGAGATGGGCGAAGATTTCTCGCCAAGCATTGGCCAGCCGCCGAGCAAAAAGAGCGGACTACGAAATGTAGAAAATAACGCAACGCTCGACAAGGTTGGGAATGAACCACACGACAGAAGCCTCGCCTATTCTGGTTTCTTCTGGTCGGTAAAGAAGGACCTCTCTGACCCGAACGGGCCTTTTAAGTTGACGAGTCGGCAGGCGTCCGATGTTGCGTTGAAGTTGCTATTCAATCACGCAGGGAATTATGGAACGGCTAATCCTACCTCCGCTGATTTCGTGAAGGCGGTTTTGGCTGGAACCGATGCTCTCGCCGCTTCCGGACAGCTTGGTGTAGATCCCCAAGCGCTAAAATCGGTTATAGGCGCCGAGTCATATAGAAGAAAATTGATTTCGGGCCAGCCTAACGCTTTTATGGCCAAGAGAGGGCCTAGGTCTTTCGATGAATTGAAGAGTATGGTGGGTACAAGTGGTGCGTTCACACTTGATCAGCGGTCGGCTTTTTTTGGCGGCACGCAGGAGATATATTCGCAACAATATGTGACGAGCAAGGGGCAGCGCGTCGATGTGCTCGGTGGCAATGTCTTCGTTCAAAAGAATAAGAACGGGAACATCGTATCGTTTTCAGCATCAGATGTAAGGGATATTAAACCCGGAGAGATAGATGAAACGGTTAAGATCGATTTTAGAGCTGCGATGACCATTGCCTACGGCGCCACGCAAAAGATGCTACTTAACCCAACGCCACCAAGCTTTAAATTCGCTCCGTCATCTAATAGGCCGCAAGATCGAATGGAAGCATTTAAAAACGCGCAGATGGACCGCCGTATTGCAGAAACCGCGATGAGGCATTTTACGACAAGGGGACTTATCCCCGAACAGCCGAAGCTTGTCGTTCTACCCGGGACGAGTTTCATGAGCTATGAGATAAAGGTAGGGCTAGGTATCTATTATATAGATGCAAGAAACGGCGCCGCAACGTTCAAGCGCGATGTTATAGTGAACTAAAAAAGGTTGAAATTTTTTTGGCGACCAAGTCTTTGTCAAGATCTAGTGTTGCCACGTGTTCCGATCGCTCCAGCCAAAGAACCTCCGGTTTGGCTGGGGCGATCTTTTTTGTAAGAAGATCCACGTTAGATGGCGGAGCGACACTATCGAGCCTTGAGTGAATGATAAGCAAGGGCATCTTGAAATTGGCTAGCCCCTTTTGAACTTCTTTAGATAAGGCCTGAACTTCCCAAACAGATGCCACCGGAATCTTGGGATAGCTTGCGGTTTTATATATCTCGCGCCCGACCCTATCGGCAACGCTTTCCTCCCACGATTTTTTCGACATCCGTATTAGCTGACGGATCGGAGGTATGTGCGAAATTGGAAGCAGGAAATCTTCGAATATTGGCGAAAGTTTTAGCGGTGTGCCTATGCAGGCGACGGCCTTTATCTTTTCAGGGCGATCGATGCAAAGTTTCAATGAAAGTAGCCCGCCTAGAGATATACCGGCGCAAAATATTTCGTCGATGCCCGACGCCACTAGCTTTTCGTAAGACTTAAGAACTGAATCATACCAATTTTGCCACTTCTTTTTGGAGAGGTCTTCAGGAGATGTGCCGTGTCCAGCGAGGAGCGGAGTGATTACCGTGAACCCCTTTTTCGCAAGCGCCTCGGTAATTACGGCCATTGTTGCCGGTGTTCCCGTAAGCCCATGGATTATGATTGCGCCCTTTTTCATAATTTCATTTTGACAATATGCCACATAATGAACTAGGTCAACATTCATGTCTCTTTCGACCATCTGCCTGCCTATCCAATCGGAGCTTAGGGATGTTGAAACCGTTCTGTCCGAGAAGGTTTCATCGCCAGTTGAGCTGGTGAGTACCGCTGCGAACTATATCCTTCAGAACGGCGGCAAGAGGATAAGGCCGGCGCTGCTTCTTCTAACGGCCAAGATGCTTGGGCTGAAGGTTTCTAACGCCGTGCCGTTCGGCGCCGCCATAGAGATGATTCATGCGGCATCGCTTATGCACGACGATGTATTGGACAATGCAAGATTGAGACGAGGCAAGCAATCGTCGAACGCAAAATGGGGAAACCAGATATCGATACTGGTCGGCGATTTTTTGTGGTGCCGGGCAAGCAGTATTGCCATCTCGAACGGAAACATGAAGATACTTCAGGCCGTTACGGAGGCGGTGGAGAAGACCACAGAGGGTGAGATACTGGAAATAGTCAGGTGCAACGATTTTAACATTACGCAGGAAGATTATCTGAACATCATATCTCTTAAGACCGCCATGCTCTTTGCCTGTTCCTGCCGCGTTGGTGCGATACTCGCGGGGGCGTCAGAAAAATTCGAGGCCGCACTTAAAAATTATGGGCTGAACTTAGGCGTGGCGTTCCAGCTAACCGACGACATCTTGGATTACACGGCTAGCGAAGAACGTTTTGGAAAGAAGGCCGGAACCGATATGTGCGAAGGCCGTTTGACGCTGCCGGTGATACTGGCGCTGGATAGATGTAATTCCAACGAGACAGGTACGATCAAAGATTTACTCCTCGCCAATTCTTTGGATAACGCAAGGCTTTGCGAAATAAAGAACATCCTGAACAAATATGGAACGATAGAGGCATCTTTTGATGCGGCCCGCAAATTTGCAAGCCTTGCCAAAGACGAACTTGTCCACTTCAAACCATCGCTTGAGAAAGATTCGCTTATAGCCTTAGCCGACCATTCGGTGTCGCGCAGCGTTTAAGATTGTAGCATTTTCGTCATATTTGAAACTTTCGCCTTGATCCTCAATAAAGCGTTTCAATAACGATAACCCGCTGAAATAACTTACCAACTTATTAACTTATCAACTCGGTCAACTTACTTGGCACGCCGCTTGCTTTATCACAAAACAACTAAACGCCGCGGCAAAAAACAAATGGAGGTAAGCATGACAGAGATGTCACAAAGAAAAGAGGTCTTTCATATAAAAGAT
>CAIPVD010000339.1 GCA_903868375.1 uncultured delta proteobacterium | reverse complement strand
CTCGACACGATGAAGGAAAAGCGGATATCTTTTAAAGAGGTCGAAGAAAAATTCGGCGTCGAGCCTTCGAAGGTCACCGATGTGCTGGGCCTTATGGGCGACGCATCGGACAACATTCCTGGAGTTCACGGCATCGGGCCAAAAACGGCCATAAAACTTATCAAAGAATTTGGAAGCATCGAAGGCCTTTTAGAGAACGCCGATAAGCTCGAAGGCGGGCTAAAAGATAAAATAAATGCAGAAAGAAAATCCGCAGAACTATCTAAGCGCCTGGCAACGATTCACACGAGCGTAAAGCTCCCGTTCACTTGGGAAGATTTCGCAATGAAAGCGCCACACTTAAATGAGCTTCGCGAGATGCTAAAAGGGTTCGAGTTCTCGTCGCTCGTAACAGAACTTGCGCCAAAGGAAGGGCTAAAGCGCGACAAATATCAGCTTGTAACGACCGAAGAAGAAATAAAGGCGCTCTGCAAAAAATTAAGAAGCGCCGAGCTGATAGCATTCGATACGGAAACGACCTCGCTCGACACAATGCAGGCGCATCTGGTTGGGCTATCGTTTTCATGGGCAAAGGGCGAGGCTGCGTATATCCCCGTTGGCCACGTTACAGAGGATCAGCAACTCTTTCCAGATGAGCAAAGCAGCTCAAAACCGAAACAGCCAGACATTAAAATGGTCTGGAAATATTTGAAGCCGATATTCGCCGATCCGAATATCAAAAAGGCCGGCCAAAATTGCAAATACGACCTGGAGATACTCGCCAATTGCGGCGTAGAAGTGGAAGGAATAGTCTGCGATACAATGATCGCATCTTACGTCTTAAATCCGGCGGGCCCGCACAACATGGACGACCTGGCGCAGCAATTTTTAGACCACACGACCATCAAATACGAAGAGGTGACCGGCAAGGGCAAGAAGCAGATAAATTTTTCCGAGGTCGCGATAGAGAAGGCCTGCGAATATTCCTCCGAAGACGCAGATGTAACTCTGCGCCTTGCAGAAATATTCCTGCCGCAGATAAGAGGCTCGCAATTCGAAAAACTTTTCTTCGAGATGGAAATGCCGCTCATGCGCGTTCTTCTTAAAATGGAACTGGCCGGCATAAAACTGGACGCTGCTTACTTGAACGAACTAGGAAAAAGTTTCGGGATATCGCTCGCAAAGCTTGAAAAGGAGATATTCAAAGAAGCGGGAGCCGAGTTCAATATAAATTCGCCGAAACAACTTGGCGTGATACTTTTTGAAAAAATGGGCCTCCCTGGCGGCAAGAAGACGAAGACGGGCTATTCGACCGACGTAGATGCCCTAACTTCCTTATCGGAAAATTATAAGTTGCCGGAGCTTGTGCTTGGATATCGCTCCCTTTCGAAACTTAAAGGCACATACATCGATTCGTTGCCGGACCTGCTAGATCCAAGGACCGGACGAATTCACACAAGTTACAATCAGACCGTAGCCGAAACAGGCAGGCTTTCTTCCAGCGACCCAAACCTGCAAAATATTCCGATCAGGACGAACGAAGGGCTTCAGATAAGAAAGGCCTTTATTGCGGAAGATGGATACGTTCTGATGAGCGCCGATTATTCGCAGATAGAACTACGTATTCTTGCGCATATCGCGCAGGAAAAAGAACTGATAAGCGCGTTTAATTCGGGCGTCGATGTCCATGCGGTCACGGCGGGCGGCATTTTCGGAGTTGAACCAGCGGAGGTTACGAAAGAACAGCGCGCGGTCGGCAAGACCGTCAACTTCGCAACTATTTATGGCCAATCTGCGTTCGGGCTTTCAAAGCAGCTGAAGATCGGCGTCGATATGGCAAGCGAATATATCGATAATTATTTTAAGCGATACCCTTCCGTTGCCAAATATCGCGAAGAGGCATTCGAAGCAGCTCGCAAAAATGGTTACGTTGAAACTCTCTTCGGTCGCCGGAGATATGCGCCAGATATAAATAGTTTCAACGGAAACATCCGCCAGAACGCCGAACGCATGGCTTTCAACACGATCTTTCAGGGCACCGCCGCCGACATAATAAAAAAGGCAATGATAGTTGCAGACGCTGGCCTAAACACGGTTTCAAAGCATGCACGGATGCTGCTTCAAGTTCACGATGAACTTATCTTCGAGGTTCCTGTCGCCGACGTGGAGAAGGTAAAAAAGTTCGTGACCGACGCCATGTGCAATGTAGTTAAATTAGACGTGCCGCTAACGGTAGATGTGGGTATCGGCAAGAGCTGGGCCGAGTGCTAAACCTTGAACTGCATAACGTGGTCGCCTATCTGAACCTGATCGCCATCACCTAGAACATGCTCCTTCACCCTCTCGTGATTCACAAGAATTCCGTTCGAGCTGTTAAGGTCTAGGACAACGAATTCGTTTCCAGTTTGTTTTATCACCGCATGCTGGCGGCTAACCTTTGCATCTTTAATGACGATGTAGTTAGTGTTTGCGCGCCCAATGGTGTTTTCTTTGCCAAGCTTGTATTCCTGGCCGGAAGTTTCGCCTTCGATCATTATTACCCTGGCATCGACAGCTCCAGTCAAGTTCTTTTTGGTAACATCTACGGAAGGCTCCATCATTGGCGTGTGGCTCGCTTCGCTTTCAGGTGCGAAGTAGTCCGGTTCCTCTTCCGAAGCGATATTATAATCGGAACCTTCAAGCAAGCTAGCGGGCGGCGCGCTCTTTTCCGAAGGCCTTGCCGGCTTCTTCTTTATCGAAGGTTCGGTTGCATCTGCAATGCCTTCTTCGTCTGCGAAGATCGCTTCGTAGCGTTCGACGTTAGAATTTACCGCCGCAAGTATCTTTTCGAACTTGGAGATCTTTTCCTGTTCTTCCTTAGATGAGCTGTTGAAATTTGATTTATCGAATTCGCCAAGTTCGAACCTGAACTTGAACTCTTCCAAGATCTCTTTGTGCTGTTCTAAACTTTCAGAGACCTTCGACCTCGTTTCATATAGCGTTGCAAGTTCTCTATCGATATCGGTCTTCTTTTCAAGAAGCGCGTCGGTCGTCTCTTTCAACTTTACGTGGTAATCCTGCTTGACCTTTTGATAGACACTTGGAGAAACGTCGTTCTTTTTCTCTTCGATCTTTATCAAACGTTCTTTAATAAGCGCCCGCTCCTGCTTGATCTTGGAGGCATCTTCTAGTAGCGCCTGGTTTATTGGGAACTGAATATCTATTTCATCGTTCATATGTAGTTGAAATACCTAAAAAACATCGCTTATGTCAAATAATT
>CAIPVD010000338.1 GCA_903868375.1 uncultured delta proteobacterium | reverse complement strand
GCCTTGGGATGGAACTTGCCTGTCGCATCCGGGCCGATGCCCACCATGAAGTTGCCTCCCTTGGCCACCGCATCCACCAGGTTTTGGACACTGTGCCTACGGTTAAAGAACAAGAAAATGCGGCTGTAATGCCGGCGTTTGAGCACCATATTGTTTTCGATCATGTGTGTTTTAGCTATGGCCATGTTCCCGTGCTTAACGATATCAATTTGACCGTAAAACACGGAGAGATTATTGCTATCGTAGGACCCAGTGGCGCCGGCAAGTCCACGCTTTTAGATTTGGTTCCGCGTTTTTATGATCCTACTGCTGGAAGGATTCTGGTTGACGGCAAGGATCTTCGTGAATATACTTTCAGTTCCTTGCGATCCAATATCGGCATTGTTACGCAGGAGACGATACTCTTTAACGATAGTGTGGCTAACAATATAGCCTTTGGTATGGCTTATGTGACTGCAGCGCAGATCGAACAGGCTGCAAAGCAGGCATACGTTCATGATGTCATCTTGAGACTTAAACATGGTTACGATACATTTATAGGCGACAGGGGCGTTAAATTGTCGGGCGGCGAACGGCAACGCCTAGCTATTGCCCGGGCTATGTTAAAGAACGCGCCAATCCTTATTCTTGATGAAGCTACGTCGCAGCTGGATACGGAATCGGAACGGTTGGTCCAAGATGCGCTGAACCTTTTGATGCGAGGCAGGACGGTATTTGTAATCGCTCATCGGCTTTCGACAATCAGGCATGCCACCCGGATTATGGTTATGGATGCGGGAAATATTGTTGAGCAGGGTAGCCATGAGCAGCTCGTCAATCAAACAGGCGGATTATACAAAAAATTGTGCCAGAATCAGTTGATTGAATAAGCGATTGTAATGTTGATTTCAATCGCATTTTGTGGTAGAGTTTAAAATCATGAAAAAACTATCTTCGTATATAAAAAAATTTTCCCGTGTTCGGGTGTTAGTTATCGGCGATCTGATCCTCGATGAGTATGTGCAGGGCTCGGTCGATCGGATTTCTCCTGAAGCGCCGGTTCCGATCGTGTGGGCATCACAACGTAAATTCGTCCCGGGAGGCGCTGCGAATGTCGCTAATAATCTTAGGTCTCTGGGCGCGCAGGTCGCGCTTTCTGGCGTAGTCGGCAAAGACCATTACCGGGATATTATGCTTGAGGATCTTCGCAATAGGGGCATCGATACCGGGGCGGTTATCGAGGAAAAAGGGCGCCAGACTACACTTAAGAGCCGGATTTTCGCCGCCCATCAACAGGTGGTTCGGGTCGATTGGGAAAATGTAGAGCCAATCCGAAAAACGACAGAACATAAACTGAATGAATATATCAATGCCAATTTAAAGAAATTCGATGCGGTGATAATCGAAGATTATGGCAAAGGTTTTTTTACAAATTCGTTGTTGTCTGGTATCATATCTGTTGCTCGCCGGCTGGGGATGATCGTCACGGTGGATCCTAAAGAAGATAATTTTGAATCTTACGGCGGGGTTAGCGCTATTACGCCAAACCGCAAGGAAGTCCAGAACGCGATCCGATATCTTAAAATGAAAGATACCAACAACGCATTTAAGGTGTATCATGACGCGCTGGCAACCGACGCGGATATCCGGCGGGCCGGCTATGCGATTCTGAATCATCTTCGGTTGGAGAGCCTTCTTGTTACCTTAGGAGAGAATGGCATGTGGTTGTTCGAGAAAGACCGCGACGAACATATTCTGACTGTGGCGCAGGAAGTGTTTGATGTGTCCGGGGCGGGAGATACGACGATCGCCACATTCACCCTGGGGTTGTGCGCCGGCATGTCTAAACATGAAGCAGCGGTCGTTGCTAATATAGCCGCCGGTATTGTGGTCGGCAAATTGGGGACTGCAACCGTTACCAGGGCTGAATTGATCGAGAGGATGCGTATATAAATGAAAAATGGCTCTGACAAAAAAGATGTAGTAGGGGTTATTCCTGCGCGTTATTCGTCTACGAGATTTGAGGGCAAGGTTCTCGCAGATCTTTTGGGCAAGCCGGTGATTCAGCATGTGTGGGAGAGCG
>CAIPVD010000337.1 GCA_903868375.1 uncultured delta proteobacterium | reverse complement strand
TGGCGGTTGCGGGACGGCCGGCAATACTTATTCCGTATCCGTACGCCGCCGACAATCATCAAGAGGCGAACGCAAGGTCTTTGGTAGAGGAAGGCGCGGCAATAATGATGAAGGACAGAGAAGTAACCGGCGAAAAACTTGCCGCCGAAATAAGGGCGCTGCTCGACGATCAGCATAAGCTTACCGCGATGGGCGAGGCGATGAAGCGATGCGCAAGGCCTAACGCAGCCAAGGTCATTGTTGACGAATGTATGAAACTTTTGCCCAGGAACATAGGCACACAGGAACCCAGGAACTAAAGAATGTTTAAGAAATATCATCATATTCACTTCGTAGGGATCGGCGGGATAGGAATGAGCGGAATAGCTCAAGTCCTCCTAACACTCGGCTATAAAGTGACCGGCTCCGACCTAAAGCGCAGCGCGACCACCGCGCAGTTGTCTAAACGCGGTGCGAAGATAATGATCGGGCATAAAGAAGAAAATGTTGGCAATGCGCACGTCGTCGTTATTTCATCCGCCGTGCATAGCGACAATCCGGAAGTTGTTGCCGCGAAACGTGTTGGCATACCAGTTGTCCCGCGTGCAGAGATGTTGTCCGAACTAATGCGCCTGAAATACGGGATAGCCATTGCCGGAACCCATGGAAAGACAACGACGACCTCTCTTGTCGCAACTATTTTAACCGATGCGGGATTAGATCCAACTATGGTGATCGGCGGCAAGGTGAATAGCTTTAAGACAAACGCGCGCCTTGGCAAGGGAGAATTTCTGGTGGCAGAGGCGGACGAATCCGACAGGTCGTTCTTAAAGCTCACTCCAACGATCGCGGTCGTAACGAATATCGACCCCGAGCATATGGAGAATTACCGCGATTTCGATCACGTTATGGAAACGTACGCGGCGTTTGCGAACAAGGTTCCGTTCTACGGAGCGGTAGTTGCGTGCGTCGAACATCCGAACGTTAAAAAACTTATACCGCAATTAGAGCGGCGCGTCGTGACGTACGGGATAAATGAAGGCGATTTCACGGCAAAGAACATCGAACAGCATAAAGGCGTGCTTACGTTCGACGTTGTATTTAAAGGAAAAGAACTTGGCAGTCTATCACTTGCAATTCCAGGGCGGCACAACGTTTTGAACGCGCTTGCGGCTACGGCGGTAGCTTTTGAACTTGAGGTTCCATTTGCGAAGATAAAAAAGGCGCTTGGGAAATTCAAAGGGATCGAACGCAGGTTCCAGGTCCTTCTTAAGAAGAAGAACCTGCCGATGATAGTTACGGATTACGCACATCACCCGAAGGAGATCGAAGCGGTGCTTCGTGCCGCTAGGGAAGGTTGGAGAGATAGTAAGATCATCTGCGTTATGCAGCCGCACAGGTTCACGCGCCTTTCTTCTCTCTTTGACGATTTTGTGTCTGTGCTGACAAAGCCCGACGTGCTTGTCGTCGTTCCCGTATATGCGGCAGGAGAGGCGCCTATAGATGGGGCAACTTCGGAAAAACTTGCCGCGGCGGTCTTGGGGCTTCGGGGCGATGCAGAAAATATAATCTATGCGAAGGATAAAGAGGAGATGTTCGCAAAGGTGAAAGGTTTGGCGGAACAAGGCGACATCGTTTTGTTCCTGGGTGCGGGAGATATTTGGAAAATGGGAAAGGAGTTTGCGAAGTGTTTAGTTTAGATCAACAGAAAGAACTTCAAGGTATCGCGAAGGGCGTGCTCCGTTTTAACGAGCCGATGAGCGAGCATACGACCATAAAGATCGGCGGGCCGGCAGACGTATGGTTCGAGCCTGTAAACGTCGAAGACCTGGCGAATACGATAAAGTGGATCGACGACCATGATATTTCAAGGATGATATTCGGCAACGGAAGCAACGTCCTCGTTCGCGACAAGGGGATAAGAGGCGTGGTTATATCGCTTAAGAACCTGAATCAGATCGTGCGCGACGGAAATATCGTGAAAGTAGAGTCCGGTGTGCCGCTTGGCCAGCTCGTTAGCTGGTCGATCGAAAATTCGCTCTCGGGCCTTGAATCGTTAACGCTTATTCCCGGTACGGTCGGTGGCGCTATCATCATGAACGCCGGCACAAAAGAAGGAACGATCGGAGATAGGATCAAGAGTTTAAAATGGCTAAGCAAGGTACGAATATCGACCGTTTCGTCGAGCGACCTGAATTTCTCATACAGAAAATTAAAGATGCCGAAAGGCGTGATAATAATAGAAGCAGATCTGGAACTGGCCACGGGCGATAGGCAGGAGATCGAATCGAAGGTTGAGAAGATAAAATCTAGGCGCAAAGAGATCCAGCCTCTTATTTGGCCAAGCCTCGGAAGTGTATTTAAGAATCCTGAAAAGGCGCAGGCCGCGTGGCAGCTGATCGACGATTGCAATATGCGCGGAGTGCGAGTTGGCGGGGCAAGGATATCTAACGAACATGCGAACTGGATCATCAACGAAGGGAGCGCGACCGCAAAAGACGTCGAGGTCCTTATTAAGATGATCAAGGAACACGTAAAAGACAAGTCGGATGTAAATCTCGAGCCGGAGATAATTTTGGTGGGCGAATAGTTAATTATGAGCGTATTTTTACAACAACAGACGGTTAAGAACGACACCAGGCGGAAGAAGGTTTTTAAAAAATTCTTCCTGCGTGTTCGGCAGATAAGCATCGTGCTCATCGTCTGGTCGCTCTTCGTGGGCCTTATCTACGGGCTCTATCAGCTTGTCTTCGAACGCGGGATCTTTCTTGTGAAGAACATCGAGGTCGATGGACAGATGCTGCATTTGACCGACGCGCAGATAAGGGAACTATCGGGCGTAAAATTCGGCGCTAACCTTTTCGCGGTCGATCTTAAAAAGGTGAGGCAGAACGTTGGCGGTTATCCATGGGTGAAAGAGGTGGCGGTGGCAAGAAAACTTCCTTCCACCATATGGATATATGTCGGTGAATATACGCCCTATGCGGTTTTGGTGTCCGACGATAATTATATGGTCGATGCCGCTGGCAAGACGTTCAAGAGCCTGTCGAGCGGAGACGAGAAGAACCTGCCGGTCATTACCGGCGTCTCTAAAGACGAAGACGTGAACGTGGCGATAGAACTTCTTAAAACGTTTTCAGCTTCGCAGCTGGCCGATTTTTTCACGCCGGCGGAGGTTAATATAGATGAAACGAAAGGCTATTCGATAGTTTTACTTGAGAACGGAATGCTCGTGAAACTTGGTTTCGAAGGTGCTGCAGAAAAATTAAAGCGTCTTTATTCAATGCTCGGGGCGATAGAATCTGGCAAAGGAAAGATCAGATATATCGACCTAAATATTCCAGGAAAGGTAGTGGTGAAATATGAATCGTAAAGTTCAAAGTTCAAAGTTAAAGGTTCGAAGAGGTAAAAGTATATCAGGCGTAGCAGGGCCGCCGGGAGGTGCGCCATAGATAAGTTGACCGAGTTGGTGAGTTTTTAAGTTAATGAGTTGGTGATTTTTTGAGTATATAAATGAGAGGGGAGAAACAAAATGGCAAAAAATGATAATCTAATAGTTGGCTTGGATATTGGGACCACAAAAACTTGCGCCATTGTGGGGGAGGTGACGGAGGACGGTATCAGCATAGTTGGTATCGGAAGCCATCCGTCACGTGGGCTTCGCAAAGGTGTAGTGGTCAATATCGAAAGCACCGTTGAATCGGTGCGGAAGGCGGTCGAAGAGGCCGAACTGATGGCAGGCTGCGAGATAACCGGCGTCTATGCCGGCATCGCGGGTAGCCACATTAAGGGGATAAATAGCAGAGGCATCGTCGCCATCAAGGAAAAAGAGGTTAGGACGACCGATGTGAAGCGAGTTGTCGATGCGGCGCAGGCGGTTGCGATCCCGTCCGACAGAGAAGTGCTCCACATAATACCGCAGGAATTCATAATCGACGATCAGGACGGAGTAAGAGACCCGATAGGAATGTCGGGCGTGCGTCTTGAAGTGAAGGTTCATATCGTTACCGCTGCTAGTACGTCGGCACAGAACATTATCAAGTGCTGCAATAGGGCGGGGCTGAACGTGAACGAGGTAATGCTCGAACAATTGGCTGGCGCCGAAGCGGTCTTGGGCCACGATGAGAAGGAACTTGGAGTTGTGCTTGTAGATATCGGAGGAGGAACCACCGATATCGCGCTCTTCGTTAACGGAAGCGTCGTTCACACTTGCGTGCTGCCACTTGGCGGAAACCATTTAACGAACGATGTTGCGGTTGGGCTACGCACTCCGGCGAGCGAAGCCGAGCGCATCAAGCAGAAATATGGATGCGTTCTCACATCATTAGTACAGAAGGAAGAGACGATAGAGGTCCCATCTGTCGGTGGAAGAAATCCCAGGATACTTTCGAGGCAGATATTGTCGGAGATCTTGGAACCCAGGGTCGAAGAGATATTCCACCTTGTCCATCAAGAGATCGTTCGAAGCGGTTTCGAAGACAGGATAGCGGCAGGCATGGTGCTAACTGGTGGATGTGCGATACTTGAAGGTATGCCTGAACTGGCAGAGCAGGTGTTCAACATGCCGGTGAGGCGCGGCGTTCCGAAAGGCGTTGGCGGGCTTGTCGATGTAGTGAAGAGCCCGATGTACGCAACAGCGGTAGGCTTGGTGATCGCCGGTTCGCGTTCGAAGATGGACGAGAAGATACAAAGTTCGAGCGAACGCAAAGGAATCGCAAAGGTGTCTAGCCGCATGCGCGAATGGTTGAGCGATATATTTTAACGCAGTCGCACAGTAACCCAGTAACCCAGGAACATAGAAACGTTCTCGCCACGGGCGAGAACTCAAACCGGAGGAAACAATGCAATTTGAAATAGTAGAAGAAATAAAAGAAGGTGCAAAGATAAAGGTTATAGGAGTTGGCGGTGCCGGAGGAAACGCGGTCAATACGATGATCAAATCGCGCCTAGATGGCGTCGATTTCATCGCGACGAACACCGACATGCAGGCGCTTAAGTCTAGTCTTGCGCCGGTAAAGATGCAACTCGGCCACGAACTAACGCGCGGGCTTGGCGCCGGTGCAAATCCTGAAGTTGGCAGGAACGCAGCGCTTGAGGATCAGAAAGAGATCGAAGATGCCCTTCGCGGCGCAGATATGGTCTTCATCACCGCCGGCATGGGTGGCGGTACAGGAACAGGAGCTGCTCCTATCATTGCGAAGACGGCCAAAGAGATGGGCGCACTGACGGTCGGTGTGGTCACAAAGCCGTTCTCGTTCGAAGGTAAAAGGCGCGGGCGCGTAGCAGACGATGGCGTTGCGGAACTTCGCGACGTGGTCGATACACTCATCACGATACCTAACGAAAAACTTTTGAACATCGCCGATAAAGATATGACGATGCTCGACGCATTCAAAAAGGCAGACGACGTGCTTCTTCATGCGGTAAAGGGAATATCGGACCTTATCAATATCCAGGGCCTCATTAACTTAGACTTCGCCGATGTTAGAACGGTCATGAGCGAAATGGGAATGGCGCTAATGGGAAGCGGAGTTTCCAGCGGAGAAGGGCGCGCGGTCGATGCGGCAACGAAGGCAATATCCTCCCCGCTGCTTGAGAACGTATCTATTAAGGGAGCGACTGGCATATTGATAAATATAACCGGCGGCCCGTCGATGACCCTTCACGAGGTGAATGAGGCGAGCAAGTTGATCCAGGAAGAGGCTCACGAAGAAGCGAACATAATATTCGGTTCCGTCATAGACGAATCGATGGGCGACGAGCTGCGGGTAACGGTAATTGCGACCGGCTTTAATAAAGGCGTTCGCGGAATGCGACAGGCTACAATGCAGCGCCAGCAGCAGAAGCAGGCGCCGGTATTCACGCCAAGGCGTCCGGAACCAGTAGTGCAAACGGTATCTCCCGTTGCCGCCCCGGTAAGAGAGTCGAACGAAATGACGCTCCACACAGATGTTGAACCGCTTCCGATGACCGACTCTTTCGACACTAGCAGCATTAAGAGCCGCGTCGATAATGCCGAGTGGAAGCAGGTCTTCCAGGAAGTTGGTATGGCAGACGTGCAGGAAGACGAATACGATATCCCGACATTCTTACGAAAGTCGGCAGATTAAAACATTTCGGGTTGATTTAGGCGCCGGATTTCGTTATAATATGCGACATCAGGCGTTAAGCCTAGACAATCTCCGAAACGTCGAATAACCACGTAAGAATTTAGGGGACATATATAATGAAGATAATAAACTTTGCAAAGTTGGGTTTGATCGTTTTGTTGGCGATATTCGCTTTTGGCTGTGCGAGGTCGGTTGAAAAGCATCACGCAAAATGGACGCCTGCTCAACTTTCAAAGCAGAAGCTTGCCGATTTTGATATTCCGATCGTGGTTAACGACCGTGTCGCAACCTGGATAGATTATTTTCAAGGAGCCGGGCGCGGCCACTTTGCAAGGTACCTGCAGCGTTCGGGCAGATATGTCCCCGAAATGCAAGAAATACTAAAGAAGTACGGCCTGCCACAGGATCTCGTCTATTTGGCTCTCATTGAAAGCGGATTTTCGTCGCGCGCCTATTCGCGCGCCAAGGCAAGCGGCCATTGGCAGTTCATAAGCGGCACGGGAAAATTGTATGGCCTTGATATTACTCCCTGGGTCGATGAAAGGCGTGACTCCGAAAAATCCACTATCGCGGCCGCAAGGTTTCTAAAGGACCTTTATGGCCAGTTCGGCGATTGGTATCTGGCGATGGCAGCATATAATGCCGGTCCGCGCAAGATAGAGAACGCAATATCCATAACCGGATCGAGAGATTTTTGGCAGATCATTCAGCACAGGTACCTTAAGGCGGAGACGAAGGACTACGTTCCAAAATTTATCGCCGCGGCCATTATGGCGAAGTCGCCGGAAAAATTCGGCTTTGGCGATGTCGTCTATGACGAACCGATAGAGATAGAAGACGTGAAGATACCGAGCCAGACGGATCTGCAGGTGATAGCGAAATGCGCCGACATTCCGGTGGATGTTGTCGCCGATCTTAACTCTGAACTTGTTCGTGGTGCGACCCCTCCAAATGCTAGCGCTTACAAGATAAAGCTCCCCAAGGGAACCGCAGCTAAATTCGAAGTGGCGTTCGCAGATATTCCAGAATCGGAAAGGATATTGATAGTTCGTCATACGGTAAAGCGTGGTGAATCTGCCGGCGCAATCGCAAAAAGGTTCGGTATTTCCGTTAGGGAACTGCTTACCGCAAACGACATTAAAAAATCGAAGAACGTTAAAAATGGCATGGTACTTGTTATTCCCAAAGACGGATCATTTGCCAAGGGCGCAAGCGCTACCGATATTGCAGATGCATCTACAGACAAAAATGGCCGTAGAAACATTGTAAAACATAAAGTTAAAGGGCGCGAAACGCTTGCCGTTATCGCGGGAAATTATAACGTGACGGTATCCGAACTAAAGAAGTGGAACAAGATGAAAGGTTCCGCCGTTCGTAAAGGCCAGGTAATAAAGATCTATTCGGGCGAAGCGGTTGCGCTGAATTCGCACAAAAAAGGTACAAAGGCAAAGGGTGATACGAGCTATGTCGTACGCCGAGGCGATTCATGGTGGAAGGTTGCGCAGCGCTATGGTGTTAGCATTAACGAACTAAAGGGCTGGAACGAAGATCTGGCCGGCAAGGATTTGAAGGCCGGTAAGAAATTGAAACTTTTCACATCTAGCCAAGCTATAGCCAAAAAAGATGCGGGTTCAGGCTCTATTATGAGCAAGGCAGATGCAACCGATGAGAATCAGTCGATAGATACGAATATCTCTTCATCCGATAGGTTAAGCCAGCCGACGGAAGTCCCGGCGGCTAGATCGTCGGATCTCTTAGCGATCCAGGATACGGATGTTCCAAAGTCCGACCTGGCACCTATTAAATCGTCTTCGAAGATGGTGAAGTACCGCGTTAAACGAGGCGATACGTTAGACAGGATCGCAAAACATCACGGTGTTTCTGTGTCTGAAGTTATGGCTTGGAACAATATGAATAAGAGCTCGTCCAAAAACCTCAAGGCGGGGACGGTTATAAAACTTCAGGCTTCTTCAAAGTAACGCGAAGCGCAGCCTGCATCATTTCCGGCATTTCACCTATATACGCGGTGGCTTGTTCTGTCATAGCGGTGATCGCATCTAGATTAGTCCTTTCTAGGTAAGGCAATAGGAGAATATTTAAATAGGTAAGTAGCTTGTATGTGCGTCTGCCGCTTTCGCTATCCGCTATGGAGGCGTTCAAATTTTCAAGTAGTGCAATAGGTAAGTTTATCAGCTGTTCGTATGCCGATGTGTTAATGGTATGACCAAACGATCCTATTTTTTTCAGGATGTCACTTGCAGCTGCAGCCCTTCGAGACTCTTCACTAAATACCTGCCTTGTTGCCGCATACATATAAAGCTCTATCTGATCGCGGTTCTCCAGTCGTTCGATTGTTTCTATCCACGATGCCGGCGCGGAATGTTGTAATGTTTCTCGGAATTGCGAAGCCATATTGCTTGGAAGTTTATGCACATCTTGTTCGGTTGATAAAATGTTTCTGACTGCAGCGACAGCTTTCGCGACTTTTTCCATTTCGGCAATGATTCCATCTGCCGTGTTTGCCGGCACGGCTTTTTTTGCGAGTAATGGAAGTTTTATCATTGCGGAAAGCTTCATCGCTCTGGTGCCTTCCGGCAAACCTTTAAGTTTCATTGCTTCGGCAACTCCAAAATAGCTGGGGATTAGCGGAAATATTCTTTTGACGACTTCATCGCTCGGAACGCCATATCCTCCTACCTCCATTACTTCAAGGAGTAAACTCTTCAGCATAAGCTTGTCAAAGTCCGTCAGTTTCATTGCGTTATAGAAGCTAACGTTTTTCGTTGCTAACTCTTCGACCGCGTTTGCAAAGGCCGCATCGTTTTTCGTATTTCCTGCCTTTATGAGAACTCCCGTTAGTTCCGTTAAGTCTAGTAGCAGCATTGCGCGGGTAAGAGTTTGCCATTGTTTGTCTGCTATCGTTGAAAGATGTCCCGTAGATACTTTTGCCAACTGTATAAGAAAGTCGCCGACACGATCTACTCTCTTAATGGTTTCTCGCAGTATCTGTCCAGAAGGTGCATTGGTTATCTGCCTGAACTTTTCTTCAAGTGTGTTCGGTAATCTGCTTACGCTTGCAAGGGTTTTGAGTTCAACCGGAGTAAAAAATGCGGCGAATGCACTTGCGGTGTGAGGCGCCGTGCTTGTACCCATCAACTTTAAGGTTAAAGCGCACGCTACCTCTCCTGCGTTCGCAATGTCTTCGGGGGATCTATTTATAGTGCCTACTCCCCAAGATGGACCTATGGCTGCATTTGCACTAGTGCTTAAGAAGGAGACCCTTGGCGGTGAAAGCTCAAAGCTAGAGGCGCCAGTGGACGCAGGTACACCCGGCATCGCGAACGAAGTCGGTGGCGCTGCCATTATTACCATTCCCTGAAATGTTGTTCCAATTCCGTTAATCATTTTGCTCCTATATCGTTCCGGTAGCAATGCCGTATCTACGTGCGGCATCTGCCATGTATCCGAGTCGCGCCGCCATTAAAGAGATAGCCTGTTTTCTTGCAGCCTGCCTTATTGCCGTATTTTTTATTTGTGCGGCGATCTTATCTAGCCTCGCGGCGCATTCAGAAAAGAACCAGGCGTCGAGCATATAATTATCGCTAAACTGCGGCAATTGCTGGCCCTTCACATATTCGGCAGCATCTTCATTTAAATGTGATATCTTTCGGCTTAATACCCATGCGGTGGGATCTTCATAGATACCGAATCTATTTTTGATGGCATCAAGTAGGCCTTCAATTTGGGCAGCTTGTTCCATTAATCCAAGTTTTTTATAACGCGCAATAATGCCGGGTATTATGCGGAAAGATTCGGAAGGAGAACGATTATATAAGATATCATAGAAGAGCGCGCCTTTTTTTAAATGCGCTACAAGTACATCGGTTACTTTTTTTAGCGATTCAGGCGAAAAAGAGCCTTTGTCTATAAGCGACCTCTCGAACCGCATCGCTGCATTTCGAAGATCTTCCAATAAATTGTAGGGATCCTCTGGAAATGCTTTAAACAAATCTCCAGTGAAAGTTAATAGGTCCACGCCATCCAGTAATTGCATTGCCTGCGATGCAAGCCAGTGAATGTCCGCAATATGGGCGTCTTCATCCCGCAATGACTTGGCCTCGATCGCGTACGTTAAGTGTCTACGAGCGGCGCTGTTTATATAACGTAATTTATCTGATGCGGTGGCAAGCCCTGATAGGTCTTGATCTCCGCCAGCGGCCATAAGAATCGTATGTTTTACGTTTGTTCCGTTATCAAATGTTTCAATGCTCGTGACCGCCATCGCAGCCGGAAACATTGCCGCGAATCTTTGTGCGCTTTGAACGGGATCGTTTGCCACAGCAAGTTCCCTGCCCATCTGCTCGAAACAGCTGGCAAGAGGCGAAGTTGCGCCTGTCGCGCCTCCGGCAACCGCAGGTGTTGCAGGCGTTACTACGATCGGCTGAAATGTTGGGCCAACTATACTAGCCATTTTGTTCCTTTATTATTCCAATCGCGCGGCCATCTCTTTCGATCTCGGATGATATCTCCTTCAACATGCTGATCGTTTCAAGTAATCGATCGTGTACGATAACTTCATAGTCTGGATCTATACGTTGCGCAAATGCACCTGCGAGATCTTTGCGCTGTGAGAACGCATCTAGTGCATCAAAAAGTTTTTTTATATACCACAGACCGAAACGATAATTGCCGAGGCCAGCTATAACTGCTAAAGAATTGTCGTGAGAATCTAATATCCCAACCACCGCTACCGGAAGGCCGATTGATTTAGCAAGGTTACCTAAGGCCTTTTCAATGTAACGTGCATGAACATCACGTATCCACATTATAGGGTTGGTTATTCCATTCTTTACTGCGTTCTCTTCGACGAATCTTTGCAGTCGTTCGGCCTTTGCATCTGCTCCCAGTGCCCTGTATCTTTCGATGACATCTGGCACGATGCGTAGCATAGATATCGGACCATCACCGTCTTGAAGATCATAGTGAGTTGCGCCATAGACGCCAAGGTTCGCCATCATGTCGGTGAGCATTTCCAGTGCTTCTTTATCTGCATCTTCGCTTTCGAGAACGGCTCGTTCTGCTTTCATGGCGCGCAGAGGCTTGAACAAGTTCCACAGATCACAGCGAAGTGGAGCGCTTTCACCGGCATGACTATGTGCCTCTATTATTTGAGCTGCTCTCTGCGACCTCCAGTACAAAATCTTAAATGCCGCCATTTGTGGCATGTTGCCCGGTAAGTTCGCATGTTGTATGTATCTAAGTTGAGCGGATGGGCCGCCGATGATATTAATATCAAGATCGTTCCTTGCAATGACCTCTTCTAGAGAGCTCAAATGCGCGACATCTTCATTGAATAGTTCCTGCATGTCGCTCTCGCAAATGACCATGGTTGCAAAACCATATCTTCGCGCAGAGACCGCCAGCTGCTGCAGATCTTCAAGTGTGCCCGATTCCTCCTCGGCCGCCTTTCGCGCATAGGCCGAATAGACGCGTGCCGCTAAATAATAATTTCCTCTAAAGGATTCCATGTTGGGAAATTCGTCGACCCCAAAGTTGGCAAGGTCGTCCATATATCTGGCGAACACCTCTTCTTCAGAAGAATTTGCTATGCCAAATTTTTCGGAGGCGTTCGTTACGAACCTACCAAGTTCATCTGCCTTACTATCCAGTCCAAGATGCCTTAACCTGCTAATAGCGGCCGGCGCCGCCGTAAGAACGCGGACAAGCTTTTTCTCCTTTGTTATATCGTAATATAGGGCGCCTCTTGTTACGAAAGCAAAATGGATATCTGCAACTTCTTTTCTGGTTGCATCGGTAAGGCTTTCGGCGTCGATCAATCTCTGTTCAAATCGCTCCGCGCATTTTCGAATTAACGTAAAATGATTGGCTATATCGAACGGCGCGTTCGTAAGGTAATCCTCACCCAGAATCGAAACCGAAGATTCGGATATAAAGTGAAGCGTTGAAATGTGATGCGCAGCCGTGGCGGAATCAAGCGGAACGCTTATCTGATACTGTGACGATAGAGCATAAAGGTAACCAGCTCTTTTCTTATCGCTTGGGAACAGTCCCATATGAGAACGCATCATCGCTATGGATTCATCTGCGGTTAAGTGCCCGCCCATCGCGCTAAAGAATTCGTCGGCCAGGTCCGTGTCGCTAGTCCCCGCACCTTTTGGATCGGTTGGATTGGCTAAATATTTTGCCGCACCGCTAGGTGTTGCCCCGTTCGAACTTAAGAACGCCCGAGCATCTTCCTCCCGTGCCCATGCGGGTGCGGATGGTGCAAAGCGCATTAGCATTTCCGTGCTTCGAAGCGGATCGGCTACAGCAGACATATGCTCACCCATCAGCGCCAGATTGTCGGCAAGTGGTACAGCGATTTCCGTTGTGCCGACAGTTCCGGTGATAGGTAATACACCCGAAATATTGAAGATTTGTACAGTACTTGTCATACCCGTCTATAATCGGCGCAACACTAAAAAAGTTGCTAACTTTTTTAGAGCGAAATTCTCATGTGGATATCGACGGCAGGAGCGGAGTGGGTAATGGCGCCAACCGATATAAAGTCTGCACCTGTTTTTGAGTAGGTGCGGACGGTTTTAAGCGTAATATTGCCCGAAATCTCGATCTTTGGGCGGTTATTGTCGGCAATTCCCAGCTTTTTGCAGAGTTTTTGCACGTTTATGGCCGCTTTTTTGGCGTTAGCTACAGTGAAATTATCAAGCATTATTATGTCAACTCCGCCCGCGACCGCTTCGCCAAGTTCATCGAAGTTACGGACTTCGACTTCTACCGGCGTTCCTTCCACTCTATGCTGCTTTACGCAATGGATCGCTTCAGTGACTGAACCGGCCGCATCTACGTGGTTATTTTTGATAAGGTACATATCGTAAAGCCCGACCCTGTGATTGTAACCGTCGCCGCAACGGACCGCATATTTCTCTAAGATGCGCCAGCCGGGCGTTGTCTTGCGCGTGTCGAGAATTTTAACCTTCGTTCCCTTTACGCTATCTACGAATTTGGCAGTGAGTGTTGCGATGCCGGAAAGATGCTGCATGAAGTTAAGCGCGGTTCTCTCTGCCGTAAGCAAACTTCTAACGGGGCCGCTCGCTTTAATTATCACCGTTCCTTTTTTTATCTTCGTACCGTCGTGCGAAATTATCTTTACCTTGATCTTTTTGTCGACCTCTTCGAATACACACGCCGCGATATCGGCGCCTGAAACTACGATGTCTTCCTTTGCTCTTATTACCGCGTTGCCATATGCGTTCTTGTCGATCGTGGCGTTCGACGTAATGTCGCCAACGAGGGCATCTTCTATTAATGCAAGATTGATTAGGGTTTTAATGTTGTTCATAATGTTCCAAGTTCGTGAAGGGCGCTCTTTAATTTTTGAAGCTCCGATTTTGTTTCGTCAAGCTTATCGCGTTCCTTCTGTACCACTTCTTTAGGAGCGCGGTCGACGAAACCCTTGTTCGAAAGCTTCCCTTCCATCGATCCAATGAATTTCTGCACGCGTTCGATCTCCCTGCCAAGCCTTGTCTTTTCCGCATTTACGTCGATAAGTCCCGCGAGCGGTACGAATATGTCGGCCTTGCCTGCAACGGCGGTTGCACTTTTCTTTACCCCTTCGCCGCCTAAGACTATCGTTAGTTCTTCAACCCTTGCGAGATCTTTAACGAGATTTTGGTCCTTATCTACGATCTTTAGAACTGCCTTGTCGTGAACTCGAACCGTTACGCTGATCTTTTTAGCTGGCGATACGTTGTGCTCGCCTCGGATATTTCTAATCGCGGTGATGATATCCATCACGGTTTGTAGTTCCGCAGCCTCTTTTGCGAACTCTATCTTTTTCGGTGGCTGCGGATATTCCGCAAAATTTATCGTGTCGGCGCCTTTATGGATGTTCTGGTAGATCTCTTCGGTTATGAACGGCGCGTACGGATGGAGCATGCGAAGGATGTTGTCCAGAACATGCAGAAGCGTGCGCTGTGTCCCGCTGCTTTGTATCTGTGATTTGGATAGCTCCAAATACCAATCACAATATTCGCCCCAGACGAACTGGTAGATCGCATGCGCCGCCGTATCGAACTGGTAATGGTCGAGCGCCTTGTTGACTTCCTTTAATGTGTGCTGAAGGCGGTTGATGATCCATTTATCGGCTAAAGAAAGTTCCTGGGTTCCTGGGTTTCTGGGTTCCTGGGTTGAATTGAGGTTCATCATGACGAAGCGCGATGCGTTCCAGAGCTTGTTCATGAAATTTCTGCCGACCTC
>CAIPVD010000336.1 GCA_903868375.1 uncultured delta proteobacterium | reverse complement strand
GGTTGTGACCGCCGGTTAATCCGTTCGATAACTGCTTCAGCATACCGCCGCCTTTTTTTCAACACAATCTTCCGTCACTATTCTGTAGCAAGGCTTATAAGAAAGCCTCCCTTCCCTATCTTTCGTCACCACAACATCCTGGCAATGCGCCTCAGACATGCCAATATCCATCTTGTATGTGTCACAAAATTCATTATAGGTTATAAACAGCATCCCCTGGATCGAACGTGAATTTCCCAATTTCCTTCCTCCCAGAACAAACCTCAAATATTCGATTAAAAGCCTTCCGCATTGGCGGTTTAAAAATACCTTGGCCAGCTTGAACATTATAGAGATATCAAATGCAAGCCCCGGGGCTCCCTTCAACTTATCTAACGCGTCATCGATGATCTTTTCCGCCGCTGGTAAGTCGATGAACTCATCGATGGTTCTATACCCCTGCCCGGTCTTGTTTCTGATCAGAATGTATAAATTGAAATACATGCACCTCTTAAACCTTGTCAGGCGGTAGACTACATACATGAGCTTCTGAAAAGCCTTCATCTTGTCCACGGTAATTCTGCCGCGCGTCTCCACTTCAATAGTCTCCAAAAACCCCTGATAGCCAGGGTCCGACATTTTGCTGGAAAGCCGGAGCTCTCCACGGTAGATCAAAGGTGAAAAGTTTACCTGCCTGATAAAGGGATTTTGTGCGGCATAATCGATGATCTTACTGATCTGCCCCTCATTCACGCCCTTCATAAGAACAACCTCAAGACTGGTTGGAATATCCACCTTCTTTAGATTGTCCAACACTCGCGTCTTGATATCCAAAAGCGCCTTCCCCCGCATGGTTTTAAAGACATCGTCATCGAACCCGTCGAATTGCAGACAGACCTGACCTAACCCGCTCCTCCTCAGCTTTTCAAGAAAAACACCATCCTGGAGTTTTACTCCGTTCGTAAGCATATGGCACTTCTTCCCATGCCTCTTAAAAACGCTCAGGACTTCCGATATCTGCGGATGCTCAGTGGGTTCCATGCCCCAGAGCATAAAGTCTTTTTTGGGGTTTGATCGAACGATCTCTTCCACGTCTTCCAGGCTCATATCGCTACTCTTTTTGCCGATGGTGTGGATAGCAAAACAAATGGGGCAGTTCAAGGAACACCGCTTCGTCAGAGTTAAAGCAATGTGGCGCCGCTCAAGGCTTGCCGGCATGATAAGGAAAAATGCGCGTGACAGTTCCGAGTAATACATGGCTTCACGGGACAGAATTACGGATCGGTCGCCATGCTTCGGACAATGCTTTCGCATGACAACAACGCCGTCTTCGAATAAAATATCCGCATCGAGTTCCTGAATGCAGTCCGGACAAACGCTACGCGTTTTTCTTATAAGAAACTCCTGGGCCGCCCTTCTGTCGCTTAAATGCCCGTGCATACCCGCCCCCGAGACTCCATTTCCTTCATCGATAACAACAGGCGATGCGGTCGAGGAAAAACCTCTCTGCACGTTTTAAGATATCTATCGTTAAGAACCGCAGAATGATTATATCGGTTGGAAATCGGGATCCAGCTGACGCCTCGCTCGGGACAGATCTTTCGCAAAAATACGGCCTCGCCACCAAGAACCCATTGCGCCTCTACGTCCCTTAGCCAATGCGGACGAAGCCCTTGTG
>CAIPVD010000335.1 GCA_903868375.1 uncultured delta proteobacterium | reverse complement strand
GGTCACGTTCCCGGAGATCTACGCGATGCAGGTTCAGGCCATAATGGAAGCCGCCTGCGAATTAAAGCGCGATGAAAAGATCGAATCGATACCCGAGATCGAGATACCTCTCGTTGGCCACGTTAACGAACTTAAGTACCTGCGCAACATATCAGAGAAGGTAGCAGAAGATGTGATAGCTCGCACAGGCACCAAGGTTGCATACAAGATCGGTACGATGATCGAACTTGTCCGTGCTTGCATCACAGCAGATGAGATCGCGGAACACGCAGATTTCTTCTCGTTCGGAACGAACGACTTAACCCAGACAACGTTCGGGTTGTCGCGCGATGATGCAGGAAAGTTTCTGAAGGAATACATTGAAAAGCATATCCTTCCAAGCGACCCGTTCGTAACGATCGATCAGAAGGGCGTTGGCCAGATGATGCAGATAGCTATCGAGAAGGGCCGCAAGGTAAAGCCGAAAATGGAAATTGGCATCTGCGGCGAACACGGCGGAGAAGCACAGAGCGTAATGTTCTGCCACAAGATAGGCTTGAATTACGTAAGCTGTTCTCCATACCGTGTGCCGATCGCGCGCCTTGCAGCAGCACATGCGGTGATCTTAGAAAAGGGAATGGAAGCTTCTGAAACGAAGTAGTTATTTAACGGGGGAAAGAATGCAAAAATTATCAAGGGCATTAAAGTCGATAGCTTTTATAATATTGCTTCTTTCCCCCTTTATTTTTTTCGCCTGCGCTAGCAGCGGGGGTATCTTTCCTGCGATAGGCAACAATCTTTCGTCGCCCATTAATATCACGGTCGATTCCACAACGAACAGGGCATACCTTATCAACTCGAACAATGCGTACAATTACACCACCGGTTCCTTTCAGGTCTATGACATTACCACGCCGACCGCGCCAAAACTTTTGAACACGGCGATAATGGATAATTTTTCGGGCGATTCGTACTACGACTTGGCGGAAAAGTTTATTTACACGGCCAACCGCTTTTCGACAGACGTAAGCGTTTTGCAGGACCATATTCTCCGCGTCAACATAGATGAAACGAGCGCCAATTTTTTGAATATCGATACCTACAGCGATGGCCAGAATCCCTTTGCAATGGCGTTTGATGCCGTTACGGGCACAATTTACACCGCAACGTCCGATGGCTATCTGGACTATTTTACGCTGGCAGCTCCGGCAACAATAAACAGCCTTTCGCTCTTTAATCTGAACTTGTCGGATGGCAACGTGTTGCCGCAGGCGCAGCAGCGCGAGATCACGATAGTTGGCCGCCAGGCATATTTAACCCGCCCCGATGGCGGTGTCATGATATTCGATATCGACGGCAAAAAGCTGGATTACCTTATTTGGGACATATCAAGCCCGCGCGGAATCACCTACGACGGCACTTATGTTTATGTGGTGAGCGTAGATTCATCGACGAGCAATTCGAACCTTATCGCCATAAATCCGGCTGCGTTCCCGATATTGCCACCGACCGGAATCGTTACGCTGACCAGCCAGACAACCGCCGGCGTAGTTGCAGCGACGGTACAGGTCGGCATCGACACATTGGCAGACGCGCAGGAAGTTACATTTTCGACGAACCCCAGTTACATCTTCGTAACGAATATGGGCGATAACTCGCTTTCTATAATCAACCGTCCCGCTCTCACGAAAACGGTCGCGGATATCACGCTTGGAACGCAGCCATTTGGTATGGGCATTTATACCGTAGGCAGCGTAGATCAATATCTTTACGTCACGAACCTTCAGTCTAATAACATCTCCATTATCAACCTGGCAACTTTAGCTGTCGTTGCCGCCTATCCGTAATAAATAAGTAGCAACTTTTGCCCTGCATTGGCCGATAATCATTATAGATATGGTAGAAATGCGGCCCATAGATTTTTTTAACCTAGATCCCGATCAAAACGGCATATTCACACGCGAAGAGGCAGCTTCGGTAAGAAAGCTGGATGTAGCCAGGCAGGACTCGTTTCAATATTTCCACGGCTGTTCATTATCAAGGTATGGCGCCGCCGACCCAAGTGTTTGTCAGGGGTTTTCGAATCTTCCTATAAATATGCGCAAGGCGATGATTGAACGAGATAACGCAGGCGATGCGAACGGCATTCTTTCGATATTCGAGGCCGATAATCCGCTTGAGAATCTGCTAAAATGGGCAGGGTCGGATTCTTACCACATAGATATAAAGAGCGACCATTTGGACATTTCGGTTCTGGATCGTAACAGAAAACCTATCTATGGCAGGCCGGACCTGGCGCTACGAAAGAGCGATATGTCGCTTATCTTGAACTACGATGAATTGCTTGGCCATGCCGATTATAATAATGTTGCAAAGATAGCTGACATTACATCGAGGCCTTATGAGTACGAAGAATTCTTGGCTCTCAAAACCGCGGCGTTTATATATGACAATTTTAACTTGAAGGGTTCCTTTCAGAGCGAGATGCGTGGGTTGTTTGACGAATTCGACAGAAGAAAGTATGTCCCGTTAAGCTTACAGTTTTCGCGGCTCACCATATATGATAAGCGCGACGGCACATTCAAAGATATCGAAGTGAAGGTCAAGGGCGAAGAGCTGAAAATGTCCGACCTGCAAGCAGCCTTGAACAAGCCAACTTTTATCGGTGGCCCGCGATAATTTTTTCTCATTTTTTCCAACTATTTTGTTTACAAATTACGGGCACTTAAGTAGAATCTGCGCGTTATTAGACTGAAAAAACTTTGGGGGTTCAATAACTTATGCGGCTGAAATCACTGGAGCTCATCGGCTTCAAATCTTTTGTAGATAGAACGATAATAACATTCGACGAAGGCATCACATCTATCGTCGGCCCTAACGGCAGCGGAAAATCGAACGTTGTAGATTCGATACGTTGGGTCATGGGCGAACAATCTGCGAAACATCTGCGCGGAAGCGACATGAGCGACGTTATTTTTAACGGAAGCGAAGCGCGCCCTGCAACCGGCATGGCAAGCGTGTTTCTGACCTTCGACAATGCAGACGGCAGGGCGCCGGCAGAATATGCAAGTTATTCGGAGATAACAATTGGCCGCCGGCTTTATCGTTCCGGCGAATCGGAATATTACATCAACAAAGTTCCGTGCAGGCACAAAGATATCATCGAATTTTTCTTGGGAACAGGCGTCGGCACGAAGGCGTATTCGATAGTCGAACAAGGCCAGGTCGAACGAATCGTTTCGGCTAAGCCCGAGGAAAGACGCGCGCTGCTTGAAGAAGCTGCCGGCATCTCCAAGTTCAAAATGCACAGGGACGCGGCGCTTCGCAAGATCGAAGCGACAAAGCAGAACCTTGATCGTTTATCAGATATCATTTCCGAACTCGAACATCAGAAAAATTCTTTATCTCGCCAGGCGAAGAAGGCGGAAAGATACAAGCTCTTCGCGGACGAGCTGCGAACTTTAGAACTTTCTCTTTCATCGCATCAATACCGCACCTGGTCGAACGAACTAAATTCTTTAAGAGAGAAACTTGCAAGCCTTTCCGAAGATGAGGCATCTAAAGCCGCGCACTTATCGAACGAAGAGACGCAGATCGATTCCACAAAATTGGAACTCTCCGAAAAAGAGCGCAAATTAAATTCGATACAGGAAGCGATCTATGAGTTGCAGAATCAGATGAAGCTTAACGAAGCGGAAGTGAAGTTCAAGACCGATCAACTTGGCGAACGAGGGTTACGCTGCGAACAGCTGGCGAAAGATATCGTAGATCTAAAAGAAAAACTTGCAGCGACAGACGGAGAACTTGCGGGCGCAAATGAAAAGAAGGTCAACGCAGATATAGAACTGGCGCAGATCGAAGAGGCGGTTACCGCTATACAATCAAAGTCGGTGGAACTGCAGGCATCTTTTAATAGCGTGAACGCGCAGGTTGAAGAGCTGCGAAAAGATGTCGTCGAATGCATAAGGACGATCTCCGATTCGAAGGCGAGAGTTGAACAGATCGATCGCCAGGAGATAGATATCTCTGGACGAATAGCTAAGAACCAGACCGAGATCGACGCCATCGACCAGAAGATCTCTGATGTGAACGCGCAGATACTTAACGCGCGCGGTACGATAGACGGAATGAAGGGGACGAAGGAAAATCTTTCGCTTGAACTTGCAACGCTCATCACCGACACGGAAAAGATAAAATCGGACGTTCAACATAACGAGGCCGATTTCAATTCGTTCAATCAAATGCTGGCGCAAAAACGTTCGCGCCTTATATCGCTGGAAGAACTGCAGTCGAATTTCGAAGGCTACAACGAAGGCGTTCGCGCCGTGCTTAAGAAGCGGACAGAAGCTCCTGAAACGACGTCCGGAATATACGGCACGATAAGCGAGATGATAGAAACCGAACCGCATTACGAAAGCGCGGTTAGCGCGGCGCTTGGCGATAAGCTCCAGTATGTCGTTGTCAAATCGCATCAGGAAGGCGTAGAGGCGATCGATTATCTAAAGACCGCATCTGCCGGCCGTTCCACGTTCGTGCCGATGGAGGTAAGAGAATCGGTAGAGGCAAGCCCAGCCCCAACTGGCGAAGGTATTATCGGGCCGCTCGTCGATTACGTTAAGTTCGCCGATAGTTACAAGAGCATCGGCAAATATCTTTTTAACGACATGATACTCGTGAGCGATCTGCGCAAGGCGTTAAGCGTCTGGCAGGCAAATGGCCATAATAAAACGCTTGTGACACTGGATGGCGAAGTGGTCGATCCGTACGGAGTGGTATCTGGTGGAAGCGGAAACGATTCATCCAAGCAGTTTCTCGAGAAGAAACGCGAGATAGCGGAACTGACATCCGAAGTCGCAAGGTTGACAGCAGAGGTCAATTCAAAGAACGAACTTTTGAGCGACCTGCGTAGCCGTTTGCAGGTGAACGACGCGCGCATTGCGCAGCTAAAGTCGGCGCTTCATTCTCAAGAGGTCGAGTTCGTACATAAAGAACGCGATGTCCTTGGCATGAGCCAGGACCTGGAAAATTGGCAGAGAACGCGCGATAAACTTACGGTTGAAACGGCGGTGCTATCGGAAGAAAAGACCGC
>CAIPVD010000334.1 GCA_903868375.1 uncultured delta proteobacterium | reverse complement strand
CGTCTTTCCCTTCGTCGCCCTTTAAGCCTGGAACGCGCCCCGTTAGAACGTCGCTCCAAAAGAAACGGGTGCCTGGCAGCCGTTCGGAATACCAGTAAACGAGCGGAGCGTAGCCCCATGCCACAATTCGGTCCTTCGGATCAGTATGCTCTGCGACATAAGTGGCAAGCGGTTTGTAATTTTCGATGTTATCTTCTCCCGTTGCCGCATGGATCGGCGTAATAAAGAGGCGGGCAACAGTGAAAACTATAGCCGGTAAGATGATCCAAATTACGATGTTTCTTTTTAGCCATTTGGCATCTGCAAGTTCGAATACGTCGGCAGCGATCTTACCGCTAAGAACTGACATCGCGGGCAAAAGAAGCAAAAAATAATGGCCGTAGAACCGGTGCCCGGTCGATACTGGAACGATGCTCAAAAAGAACCAGATGACGATGAGCAGTTCCGGAGCAGATATTGCCGAACGTTCTTTGAATATTTTAAATAACCTTGTTGCGCATAGAACCCAGATGAGCAGGGTGCTTACAATGTATGGAGCGACGCGGGTGAATATTTGATGAATAAGGCTAATGCTTGCTGCGCCTTCCTGAATGTAATCGAAGTTGCCTTTTATATTCCAGTAAATGAAGCCGTCTAGCGCATGATCGTAGGCAAGATAAGCGATCATGATAATCGGCGGGATAACGCTACCTGCTATGAATTTGCCAAAGCCTCGCCAGTTCTCAAGATATGGTTTGCCACGCGAAAATAACGGTTTTGCGATGCCAAGATAGGCGAGCATTATAAAAAGATTGATGCCGGCTTGATATTTAAAGAGGCACGCACCCCCGAACATTAAGCCGCTTAAAATAGCGAGTGAACGCTTGCCTTCGCGTTCGAATCGAAGCCAAAAATAGAATTGCAATGCCACGGGTAGTAGCATGATGGGCTCGATCGTTGTGGCGATGACCTTTGGAATATATGTGGTGGTGAATACGGCGTAGAACAGCGCGGCCCAAAATCCGGCGCGTCTAGATGAATAAAGATCACGCGCTATCAAATATAGAACGTAAGCGGTAAGTCCGACTATCGCAATTGTGAATATGTGGACGGCTATCATATTGAACCGTCCGGCTATCGAAAATATCGTTCCGAAGATCAGATATATTCCGAGCGGTTTCGTTTCGACGCAATTGATGTAAGGAATTCCGCCGTCGAACCAGATGCGGGCGAACAATCCGTAGATCGCTTCATCGACGTCGAGGATCGGATGCCATAAAGCTGGAAGGCGCAATAAAACAAGCGCCAGAAGGGCTATTAATACCGCTTTTAGCCAGCCCCTATTATTCATATATATCCATGACGGCTTTTATTACAGCATCGTAGTCTGGTTCGTTGGTTACTTCTTTTACAAGTTGCGTGTATCTAACCACGCCTTTGCGGTCAGCCACGAATATGCATCTTGCAAGCAGCCGCAGTTCCTTGATTAGCACGCCGTAAGAAGTCCCGAACGATGCGTCGCGATGGTCGGAAAGAGTTATAACGCGTTCAACTCCTTCGGCTCCGCACCAGCGCTTTTGGGCGAACGGCAAATCCATGCTGACCGTAAGCACTACGACATCATCGCCTAGGTTGCTTGCCTTCGTATTGAATTTCTTCGTTTCTAGGCTGCACACCGGCGTATCCAGTGAAGGAACCGAAGAAATAACGACTATCTTCCCCTTGAACTTTGAAATTTCGACAGGTTGAAGGTCGTTAGATAGAAGCGTTACGTTCGGTGCCTTATCGCCTACCTTTACTTCGTTGCCCACCAATGTGAGCGGCCCGCCTTTCATTGTTACGATACCTTTTCTTTCGTTCATAAATAAACCCCCCTTTGTGAGATATCTATATTCTGGCTGTTATTTTTACAACACTTTTCCAATTTAAGGCTTTAAAAAATCTTTCAATTGTAATAGAAAATAAAGAGGCAGATAACTTAAATCAAGGAGCGATATGCAAAATTCTGAAAAAGCATTAAAGATGTTGAAAACGGCGCTGGATATGGAAGAGAAGGGGATGGCTTTTTACGAAAAGGCCTCCAATTCTTGTAAGAACGAGTTCGGCAAGAAAATGTTTCGGTCTCTTTACGAGGATGAAGTCGCGCATAAAGAACGAATTCGAAAGATCTACGCATCTTTAGAATCGGATAACGCTTGGGCAAAGGATTGGGATTCGTTCAAGGGGCATACCGCCGACTTGAATAAGATGTTCAGCGATTTTACGAAGAAGAACGGGACGAATATCAAGGCCGATGCCGGCGATATCGAAGCGTTGGATGTTGGGATCGACCTTGAACAGAAGGCGATAAATTATTATTCTTCGCATCTAAAAAATGCGACCGATCCTGTCGAACGTTCGTTCACGGAAAAGATGGTCATCGAAGAACGCGGGCATTTTGCTTTGATCAGCGACACTAAGATGTATCTTACGAATCCGGTAGCGTGGTTCACCGAACACGAAAGAAGCAGCCTCGACGGCGTCTAGCTGTCCATTCCACGACTCTAGTATTGTTTTGCGTTCTAGGAAACTTTCTGGGCCTGCCGCCGAACAGCCCCAATTTCGGCATCGCCAACAGATTTTCATTGCACACGGCGATTCTTTGGGTGTTTGGCTGCTGGCGCAAATTGGGGCGCCCCGTTCGGCGTCACCCAAAAGTTTCTTAATGTGCAAATAATATAGGGACGCTTCCACTGCTTTTAAACCTAGCGGTGGTATGGGTGTGGGTGGACGGCATCTGCGAGCTAGCTAGATTTTGTCATGAATTAGTCGACCGGTTGCACCGCAGGGTTTATTCTAAGCGGCGCAACGGCGAGGTGTTTGAGCTATTCGCTGCTTACCAT
>CAIPVD010000333.1 GCA_903868375.1 uncultured delta proteobacterium | reverse complement strand
CGGCGATACACATGATGGAAAAGGCGCTGAAACGCGAACCTACTTTTGCCAATGCCCACTACAACCTGGCGCTATGCTATCTTGAAAAAACGAAACAGAACCCAAAGACAAGTTACATAAAATATGCCGAGACCGAGTTCAAAAAAGCGACCGAACTTAATCCAAAGCTTAAGCTGGTGCATACGGAGCTGGCAAAGATATATAAAGATTCCGGCGATTACGAACACGCTGTGATAAGGTACCGGCTTGCATTGGAAGACGACCCAAGCGACATAAATTCCTGGCTGGAACTTGGAAGCCTGTACATCCAGATGAAGGAGCCTTACAAGGCGCAGAACGCCTTCTTAAAAGCGGCCGAAGTCGATCCAAATTCCGCCGAGGCGCATCAGCAGCTTGCCCTCTTCTATTATAATGAAGGGCGAATGGACGATTCGATGAAAGAGTTCGAAGAGGTCTTAAGGCTAAAACCTTTAAGCGAAGTTCCGTACTATAAAGTCGGCACGATAAAGATGAACATTGGCGACGAAAAGAAACAGGCGGGCGATGTCGGTGCAGCGGGCTCTTACTACGCCGACGCCGCTGGAAAGTTTAAGCGAGCGCTTGAAATAAATCCGAACTTCGCCGACGCTTCGTACAACTTAGGCCTCGCTTACCTTAAGATGGGCAACACGAACGACGCGAAAAAACAGTGGCTTGCAACGCTTGTAATAGACCCAAATCATGCAAGGACGCTCTATAATCTTGGTAACCTTTATAATTATATAGGCGACAAGAAAGCGGCGACAGAAAATCTTTGCAAGTTCATTCGTGTTGGGGTAAAGGATTTCACCAGCGAGGTTGAAACGGCCAAGAAGCTGGCCGCGAATAACGGCGGTTGCCCTTGATGAGACATATGCCAAAATTGATCGTCACAGAAAAAGGCGGTAGCAAAGAGAAGGTATATGAATTCGCCACAGATGGCGTTTCGATAGGCAGGTCCACCGACAACGCCGTCCGCCTTGAAAACAAGCAGATATCCAGAAAACACGCGCTGATAGTCGTAGCCGGCGGCAGTTTCTTTTTAACCGACCTGGGCAGCGGCAACGGAACGTATTTAAACGGTTCAAAGGTCGCTCCAAACGAAAAATCCCTGCTTCGCCACGGCGACATGATCTCGATCGAGAATTACAACTTAAGTTTTAGTCAGATCGATGAAATGCTCGCTTCATCCTTCAACGAAATAACCGACAGCGATATTTTGGAGGTAAAGCTTTTAAAGAAGGTACTGCGAGCGATCGACAAAGAAAGCATTCCAAGCATCGAGGTGTTGAACGGGAACTTTGTCGGCAAAAAGTTCTTTTTGACCGAGGACATGCCGGAAGTTGTTTTGGGGCGCGACGAATCGGCAGATTACGAGATCCGCGAATACGTAATTTCCCGCCAGCATGCGCGGCTTGTAAGGCAAGATGGCCGTGTGTTCATTCACGACATGAGCAGCAAGAACGGCACCTACGTGAACAACCGGCGCGTAACAGAAACAGAACTTCACGACGGCGACAGAATTGCTCTTGGAACTATCGTACTTATTTTTAGAAATCCCAAAGAGGTCAACATGGAGGAGATAAGGGCCTCTGTGAAAAAACCGCTGCCACCTGTGGCAAAAAAACCTCTCGTTTCGGAAGAGCAGACGATGCAGGACGAGGGAGCAGAAGAAATAGCCGAAGTACCGGAAACTACGCCAGACGATTACCCTATTCCACAACCTAAACATGAAAGAATTACGCTTTCTGGATTCGAACTTGGAATGATAGGTTTCGGAGTGCTGATCTTTATCTTCGCGATAATTTCGTTCGTGAATCTTGTGATGAAATAACTGCCACGAATTTACTGGCTCGTTAAAGTTCCGTCCATCGTGACTTTAACGGTCGCCCCGCCTAAAAATTGATCGAACATTGCGTTACCGGAAGGTTCCTTTGCAAGTTGCGTCTGAACGTTCAGCGTGATCGAACCGTTAGTGTAAGGTTTCGATGTCGTCATCGTCAGATCCTTCACGTTGAAATCAACCGCCGCCTGCAGACCCGGGTTAATATCCTTCTCCGTTATCTCGCCAAGTACGACTCTAATTCTGAAAACGACTCCGTTCACCTGTAACTTAGATCCATCGAACGTACCCGTTGCCTTAACACCTTCCGCTCCGCTAACGACGATAGAAACCGCGTTGATCGGTTTTCCTTCGAGCGGCTCGCCAGGGCCGTTCCCTTTTAAAACAAGAAGTACCGACGGGAACGCTCCCATATCAAGCGTTACGTTGCTGCCAGATATGCCGAATACCGCAGGACCCGTCATTTGCAATTGCCTTGGCCCCGTCGTCATAAGTTCGGGAAGCTCCATCGAAAAACCGCCCTTGTAACAGAGAATGCCTGTTGTTGACGGGCATTCACCAGAGCTTCCACCCGCCGCCGAAATTTCACCGTTAGGCCCCGGCACCACGTCGCCAACGACCTCTATTTGAACTTCTCCCGCATTCGGTTGATCGTAAACGGCAGCTATAACGGCGCGGTGAATCCCATGTTTGCCAGCGACCGGTTTTGATAACGTATTTGGATCGAACGAATCGTCCTTGGAAATTAGAGCCTTCATCGCCTTGACCGCACTCTGTTCGTCGGCAGCAGGATCGTGCGGAACGAACGGTTCTTCGCTGCCCGTTGACCAACCACCGTAATTCGCAACTGTCGTATCTATCTTCAACGGCTGGTACGTCACGTATATTTGAAGAATGCTTCCGACGGGAACGGTAATATCCTTGTCCTTCGGATTCAGCGCAACGCCTCCCAATTCGACCTTGTCGATCCTAAAATGGCCGTCGCTGTTCGTTCCTGTTTCGAAGTTCAGCCCCAATATATGTTGAACATCGGACATGCTTTCGTTCCGAAGTATAACCTTTTTTGTAATTGCGGAACCTATCGCGGCTTGGCCTATATATTCGCGCTGGTATCCGGTGAACTGGTCGCCACCGCCGCTACAGGCGCAGAGGCAAACAGCAAATATAAGCGCCAAAAGATATGGATATCTGGAATTCAACATGCGTCCTATTTATCGTCGATTATCAGAAAAAGTTGCTAACTTTCTTTGGCAGGCTAACAGGTTG
>CAIPVD010000332.1 GCA_903868375.1 uncultured delta proteobacterium | reverse complement strand
TGTGCAATGAAATTCTGTTGGCGATGCCGAAATTGGGGCTGTTCGGCGGCAGGACCCGAAAGTTTCCCAAACACGAAAAATATTGGGTCGTGGAATACACATTATGTAAATTGGATCTTTCGGGGGGCGAATAATAGCATTTTACATTTCATGTGAACTTATATACTTAAGCCGTCTATGAAAACGATGATCTTGGGCCTTGGCAACACGATACTCTCCGACGATGGCGTGGGAATATATGTCGTTCGCGAAATTGAGCGGATAATGAACACTAAGTGTCCGACACTTACTATTAAAGAGGCTTCTCTTGGCGGATTCAATTTCATCGACCTGCTTACCGGTTTCGACCGCGCCGTAATAATAGATGCGATACACACAAAATCGGGCAAACCTGGCGAATTTTACGAGCTGGACCCTGCAGCTTTGAAGCCGTCGGTTAGGCTCTCTTCACTTCATGGAATAGATTTTGCCACCGCCTGCGAGATGGCAAAGCAAATGAGCGTTCCGTTTCCGAAAGAGATAAAGATATTCGTGATGGAAGTCGAAGATGAATTCACCTTCGGTGAAAAGTGTACGCCAAAGGTTGCGGCGGCCATTTTCAAAATGGCAACTTCAATTATTGATGAACTAAAATCCGGCAACTGGATTTAATGTGAAATAAATAAGCGTTGCGGCACCGATCGCCCAGCAATAGACGCCGAACCACCAGAATTTTCCGCGCTGAATTACCTTTAGAAGCCATTCGATCGTAAGATAAGCCACAACGAAGGAAACAACAGATCCTATAATGATCTGCGGTATTCCTTCTTTCGGGAACTGTTCGATATGCTTCGATTCGAGTATCGCCGCACCTGCTATCGCCGGTATCGACATGAGGAATGCGAACCTGGCGGCAGTCGCACGGCTAACTTTTAGAAACATGCCCAAAGATATCGTGCTGCCCGAACGCGAAATACCGTGAAAAATGGCTAGCGCCTGCGCACAGCCTATCAGGAGCGCTTTCCACCATGGAATCGCAACGAATTCGGGAGATTGCACAGCAATGCTCGCAATGACAGGTGAAGGTTCCTTTACATATCTTGTGCACCACAAATATGTTCCGGCAAATAGCCACAAACATCCAACCACACGCACCGAAGAAGAAAGATCTTCGATGACATGTTTAAACGAAAAACCGACGATCACAGCTGGAATAGTGGCGATCGCTAAAAGACCTACTAAACGCCACGCGCGACCGGTGACTATCTCTATTATATCTTTTCTGAACGCCACAAGAACGGCAAAGAGTGTTCCGACATGCAGGGCAATGTCGTAGGCAAGTATCACAGAACCTTCGGACTTCCAGCCAAACAGCTGTTGAACAACGACCAAGTGTCCCGACGACGAGACCGGAAGGAATTCCGTGATCCCCTGCAATGCACCGAGAAAAATAGACTGAAATATCGTAAGCATTTGTAGTTTCTCCTTTTTATTGGGATCGATTTATAAATGAGATCTCGGAAATATGAAAGAAAAAATGGCCGAAAATTTTAATTTTCGGCCATTCCAAGAGATAATAGTCTCGTTACTAGAGCTGATCTGCTGTCGGTATATCGCTTATGGGATGAGTGGTTACAGGTTTTACCGTGGCGCACTCTACGTCCGCGGAACCTTTTTCAAAATATCCAACTCTGTATGTGCTGCAGCTCGCTGTTATCTTGGTGCTACTTACGGCGGTCAGCTTCCATTCAAGTCCAGGACATATGCTATCCCAGGGGGTATAGACGCCAAAGTAAAGGTCCGCGCTGCTGCTCCTAGAAATTTCCATATTTTCTGGATCGGAAGGGAACCAATAATAAAAGAGATAACTTCCATCACTGGAAATATCCATTTCACTAAAGACGAAATCTCCGGATGTCGCGCACCATTTGCCGATGAAAGCCGCATCGACATTAACGCCTGTTGGCGAGATCCCAGAACTTCCACCGCCGGTAAAAGTTTGCGTGGTGCATTTAGTTATCGAAAGAACGTCACCAGAAATGGAGACATCGCACTTAAGCGAAACTCCGCCGATAGTGATCGTTACCGAAGTAGCTGAATCAGCGGCATAGTAAGCGCTTTGGGTCTGATTATTGCCCAAACCGATACTTACCGTGCTATTCGTGAACATCGCACTGACTGCCGAACCAAAGACATCTTTCATGGTTTGAGAGGTATTAGATGGCAACGCATCGGTTGCAACCTTTACTGTATAAGCCTTGCCGGTTGTGGGACCAGTTGTCGTATCGCTCGTGCCGGTAGAACTGCCGGTACATGAAGCGAAACCGATCAAACATACCGCCGAAAACAAAAACCACAGATTTTTCATACAAAATCTCCTTTGTTTTTTTTACGTTGGGACCAGATTCTACGCCCCATCTAAATTTATGCAAGGATTTTCCGACAAAAAAAGGCCCAAAAAATAATTTTTGGGCTTTTATTCTGCATATGCAGCGGGCGGGGACGTCGGGGCTCGAACCCGCAGCCTTCGCCGTGACAGGGCGACGATCTAACCAATTGATCTACGTCCCCACTCGCTGCACATTTAAATTTTCAATCATCTGCCCACCTTCGCTTCCAGCTTCGGCGCGGCACATTTTTTACTTTCGTAAAAATGTGGGCGCAGCAGGATTTGAACCTGCGACTTCCACCGTGTAAGGATGGCACTCTAACCGCTGAGTTATGCGCCCGAGAGTCTCGCCCCTTTTCACGGGGCGAGACCATTACAATTTTTATCTGCCATTGTCTAGCAGAATTTAAAAGAACGCCTTAGTTCGCCGATATAACGGGCTTACCCGATTCCTTTCCCTTCTTAGGCACTATCTTCACCGGCCCGCCAACATCCTTTCTGCCTTTGAATATCTTCGATGCATCTGAAACAGCCAGAGCCTGTGGCAATACCTGATCCATATTTTCGACCAGCGCAATTTCCAGGTCCTTTAGTATCAGCTTCGGTATCTCCTTCAGGTCCTTCTCGTTCTCCTTAGGCATAATGATCTTGCGGATGTTGCCTCTGTGAGCAGCAAGGATCTTTTCCTTTAGCCCGCCGATTGGCAGCACTCGCCCGCGGAGCGTGATTTCACCTGTCATGGCGATATCTTTCTTTACCGGTATCTTTAGTAACGCGGAGGTTATCGCGGTTGCCATCGTGATACCTGCGGACGGGCCGTCTTTAGGTATTGCGCCTTCGGGCAGATGGATGTGTATATCCATGTTCTGATAGAAGTTCTTATCAAGTCCCAACGCCTCGGCTCTTGAACGAACGTAGCTTAAGGCAGCTTGAGCTGATTCCTGCATGACATCGCCCAACTTTCCGGTGATGATAAGTTTGCCTTTGCCCGGCATAATCGTCACTTCGCTCGTTAGTAGCTCGCCTCCGACTTCGGTCCACGCAAGGCCCGTGCACATACCGACCTCGTCGTGCTCTTCGGCAAGGCCGAAGCGGTATTTCTCGACGCCCAAGTATTGCTGCACCTTGCGCGGCGTGATGTTTATCTTCTTGAACTTATCTTTGTTTATAGCGACTTCTCTTGCGACCTTTCTGCAAATAGCGGCCAGCTCGCGTTCTACGTTTCTAACGCCGGCCTCTCTTGTATAGTTCCTAATGACCATCTTTATTGCGCTATCGGTAAAGTGGATATGTTCCGACGTTAAACCGTTAGCCTCGAGCTGTTTCTTAATTAGATAACGTTTCGCGATCTCGAGCTTTTCAACTTCGGTGTAGCCAGGAATACGAATGATCTCCATACGATCCTGCAACGGAAGCGGAATAGCCGGCAGCGTGTTGGCAGTTGTGATGAACATTATGTTAGACAAATCATAATCGATATCTAGGTAGTGGTCGTTGAACGTGCTATTCTGCTCTGGGTCTAAGACTTCGAGAAGAGCAGACGCCGGGTCGCCTCTGAAATCGGACGCCATCTTATCGATCTCGTCGAGCAAGAACACCGGATTGTTGCTGCCTGATTTCTTTAGCGCCTGGATAACCTTGCCGGGCAGTGCTCCGATATACGTACGCCTGTGGCCTCTTATCTCTGCTTCATCGCGCACACCGCCAAGCGAACAACGGACGAACTTTCTGCCGGTTGCCCTTGCAATAGACCGCCCCAGCGAAGTTTTACCGACGCCGGGAGGGCCAACCAAGCAAAGGATCGGGCCTTTCATCTTCTCTACAAGGCTCTTCACCGCTAGATATTCAACGATACGTTCCTTCGGCTGTTCAAGGCCGTAATGATCTTCGTCCAATACCCTTTCCGCCTCTTTTATATCGTTCTTGTCTACCGTAACGTCGTACCATGGGAGTGATAATATCCAATCAATGTAGTTCCTAACGACCGCCGCTTCTGCAGACATCGGCGACATCATTTTCAGCTTCTTGAACTCGGCCTGCACCTTTTGCGTGGCTTCGGCCGACATCTTTTTATTCTTAACGCGTTCTTCAAGTTCCTGCAGCTCGCTCTTGAACTCGTCGCGTTCGCCTAATTCCTTTTGGATCGCCTGCATCTGTTCGTTAAGGTAATATTCGCGCTGCGTCTTCTCCATCTGTTTCTTAACGCGGGTGCGGATACGGCGTTCGACCTGCAATATCTCGATCTCCGCCTGAATCATACTGTAGAGCTTTTCTAACCTGCCGGCCGGCGAAGCGATCTCTAGTATCTGCTGCTTATCAGGTAGCTTTAACATCAAGTGCGCGACGATAGTATCCGCCAAGCGGCTCGAATCGTCTATCTGCGCGACGCTGGCGAGCATTTCCGGCGGGATGCGTTTGTTCAATTTTACGTAGTTCTCGAACGAAGATTTCACTCCGCGCATAAGCGCTTCGGATTCAACGTTCGTTTCTTCCGGTTCGTCTATCGAATTCACTTCAACAAGGAAGAAATTATCGTTCGGGACGTACTGTTTTACCTCGCCGCGGCGCTTGCCTTCGACAAGCACTTTAACCGTGCCGTCCGGCAATCGTAAAAGCTGAATGATCGATGCAAGAGTTCCGACCTTGTAAATATCGTCCGGTCTTGGGTCGTTCGTTTTTGGATTTACCTGTGCAACAAGAAGGATATCCTTTTCCTTGTTGACCGCTTCATCTAACGCCGCGATAGACTTCTCGCGTCCTACGAATAATGGCACCACCATATGCGGGAATACAACGATATCGCGCAGCGGCAGCAATGGCACTAGCAATGTTTCTGACATGTTTCCCCCTTTTGAAAGCGTTCCTCACGCGACGGCGGTTTCCGGCTTCTTTTCTTCTTCCTTCTTACCGCCCAGCACCATAACGGGCTTCTCACCCTTTAAAATAACATCTTCGCTTATTACCACTTCGTTCACGGTCCCATGAAGAGGGACATCGTACATAACGTCGAGCATGATACCTTCGAGTATTGAGCGTAGACCCCTCGCCCCGCTCTTGCGCTCTATAGCTAACTTTGCAACCGCCTGAAGCGCGGTTTCTGTGAACTCTAATTTCACTTTCTCGAATTCGAAGAGGCGCTGATATTGTTTTATAAGCGCGTTCTTCGGTTTGGTGAGTATATCCATGAGCGCGCTCTGATCGAGATCGTCGAGCGTCGCCACAACCGGTAGCCTTCCAACGAATTCAGGTATGAAACCGAACTTTATCAGGTCCTCGTTCGTAACGTTCCTCATCAGTTCGGCATATTTTCTATCTTCGTGCGATTTGATGTCGGCGCCAAAGCCCATCCGTTTCTTCGATGTCCGTTGGTCGATCACATCTTCGAGGCCCACGAAAGCACCACCACAGATGAAAAGTATATCGTTCGTATCGACCGGTATATATTCTTGCTGCGGGTGTTTGCGGCCGCCCTTTGGCGGAACGCGCGCAATGGTACCTTCCAATATTTTTAACAGCGCCTGTTGAACGCCTTCGCCGGAAACATCGCGTGTGATGGATGGACCGTTCTGCTTCTTCGCGATCTTATCGATCTCATCTATGTAGATTATCCCACGTTCTGCTCTCGACCTGTCGTAATCCGCCGCCTGTAACAGTGCGAGGATTACGTTTTCGACGTCTTCGCCGACATAACCTGCTTCGGTTAGCGTTGTTGCATCGGCAATTGTGAATGGAACGTTTAAGATCTTGGCGAGCGTTCTAGCAAGAAGCGTCTTACCGGTTCCGGTAGGCCCAAGAAGAAGCACGTTGCTCTTCTGAATTTCCACATCCTGCGCGGATACGCGATTCGCTATTCTTTTATAATGATTGTGAACTGCGACAGAAAGTATCTTCTTCGCATGAGATTGCCCGATCACATATTCGTCTAGTATCGTCTTTATCTCGTGCGGTTTCGGTATGCCAAGGCTACTCACCCACTGCTGATTCTGAATATGCTCTTCTTCCAATATATTATTGCAGAGGCCGATGCATTCATCGCAAATATAAGAAGAAGGCCCGGCGATGAGCTTACGCACTTCGCGCTGGTTCTTTCCGCAGAATGAACAAACCAAATTTGTTGGATCGGTCGTTTGTGTCATAGATTATTTTTTCTGCTTCATTATCTCGTCGATCAGGCCGTATTCTTTTGCGGCCTCGGGCGTCATGAAAAAGTCTCGGTCGCAATCGGCCTGAACACGGTCGACAGGTTGGCCAGAATGCTCGGACAATATCTTGTTCAGCCGTTCTTTCACGCGTAGTATCTCATTCGCATGTATGCTGATATCAGAAGCCTGCCCCTGAACTCCGGACAGCGGCTGATGGATCATGATACGAGAATGGGGCAATGCAAGCCGCTTTCCCTTTGCACCGCCGGTTAGCAGTACCGCGCCCATCGAAGATGCCTGTCCCATACATATTGTAGAGACATCGCACTTTATATATTGCATCGTATCGTAGATGGCTAGCCCTGCCGAGACATCGCCACCTGGCGAATTGATATATAAATGTACGTCCTTATCGGGGGCCTCCGATTCAAGGAATAACAGCTGGGCGATAATGACGTTCGCCACTTCGTCGTTAATGGCGGAACCTATGAAAACTATTCTATCTTTAAGTAGCCTGGAATAGATATCATATGCCCGTTCGCCTTTTGCATTTTGCTCGATTACGATTGGAATTAGAGACATTTTGTTATTTTTTCACCTTTTTCGTCTTGATTTTAGCCTTTGATACGACAAAATCAAGGGTTTTCTCATGTAAAAGTTGCATTTTTAGGCTGTCTAGCTCGCCATGCTCCGCATAATGTTCTTTTATCTTCTCAACTGGCTGTTTGTACTGCTCCGCCATAACTTTTATGCGATCGTCGGTCTCGGCTTCCGTCACTTCCATTTTTTCGGCAAGTGCTATGGCATCCAAAACATAATAACCGCGCACCCTATTTTCCGCCACCGGTTTATATTGTTCGATGAACTGCTCGACCTTCACTCCTGAATCTTCGAACTTTCTTCCCTGCGACGTAAGCTGTCGCACGAACTGCTCGAACATTCCCTTTAGCTCGACCGCAACGATCGACTCCGGCACTTCGAACTGATGCTTCTTAACGAGTTCTTCAAGCGCATGGTTTGCGAGCTCCATTTTCTCTTCGTGCTCGACTGCCGAGATCATCCGCTTCTTAATATCTTCTTTGACTTCTTTTAGCGTCTTGTATTCGCCCAAATCCTTTGCAAAATCGTCGTTTAGTTCCGGCACGCGTTTTACTTTCAGCTCCTTTACCTTAACATTGAAAACGCCTTTCTTGCCGGACAGGTCTTTATTGAAATAATCTTTCGGATAATTAAATTCGACCGTCCTTGATTCGCCGGCCTTCATTCCAACGATCTCTTTTTCGAACTCGGCAAGGAGCGAACCGCCGCCCACATCGACCATGAAATTGTCTGCCTTGCTACCTTCGAACGGTTTGCCATCGGCGGTGCCATTAAAATCAACGAAGGCAACGACGCCGGTCTCAAGTTTTGTATCTTCTTTTGCGGGATCTAATTGCGTCATCGAGCGCTGCATGGCTGCAAGCCGCTTATCCACAAGCTCGTCTGTCACATTACGTTCCGTCTTTTCAAGATGAAGGCCCGTGTAATCTTTTGCCTCTATGATCGGGTGCACTTCGAACTGCGCCGTATAGCTGAAAGGAGCGTCCTTACTGAACGGCCCGACAGTTACTTCCGGCCTGGATATTGGATTTACCGCCTCTTTTTCCAGCGCTTCGCGGTAAGTTGAATCGACAAGGATGTCGATCGCTTCGTATTCGGCTTCTCCTTTAAAGTGGAGCTCCAAAAGATTGCGAGGCACTTTGCCTTCTCTAAAACCTTTTAGCTTCGCCTTTTTCTGGACGCTTGCATACGCCTTTTCCAGCGCCGCCAAAACGCGATCGACCGGCACATCGACGGTCAATTTCTTCTTTACCGAACTGACTGTTTCTAGTTTCGTTTGCATGATAAATTCCTCTCCTATTTTGAATAAATTGTGCGAGGGAGGGGAGTTGAACCCCTACGAATCGCTTCATTGGATCCTAAGTCCAACGCGTCTGCCATTCCGCCACCCTCGCATTAATACCCGCAAATTTCGGCGTAAATTACCCAGGAAAGCCGTTAAAAAGCAAGGAAAATGGATAAAATTGGGCAAAATATGGCTAAAAAAATTAATCTTGGCACACGCAACTTTGACATATGGTCCAGCCGATAATACTTATAGGACGGATTAACTATATGACAGATTCAATTTCACCCAAAAGCGACAGTACCCTCACCGTTGAGGTTCCCTTAATAGCCGAGCAAGCAAACGAGGAATCTGGAATTAATCATGAACTTTCGCCAACTATCGATGCACAGGCTGATGTTAATCAAACAAGACTTAGATTTCATTGGAAGGACCTTGAATTCAACCTATTTCGGCCTGGCGAACAAAACGTGGCGCTTGGAGCTGCCGTTTCATACAAAAAGCAATTCCTTGACCTGGAATATCCCTATTTCATTTTAAAGGGTTACGGTTCAGTAGCTGCCTTTGACCTTTTTCCCGAAGAAAATTTCAGTGATAGAAATGTCCTTGGATTGAGTGCCGCTCTTAAGTTCTTTACCGGCAGCAAGCAAAAAGTGGATATTGTCGAATTTCGCGAAGGTTTGGAAGTCAGCGCAGCCTTTTATTACGGAAAAAACCTTTCGCCGCTTGTCACAGTGCCATTTAGTGCTGGCGCATCCATAGGGATTCATCTACCCAAAGATTCCTCTATGTGGCTATCCGGTTTGATCGAGAACTACATTGCCGTAGCCGACGTTCAGGATGCGGGCAGTGTTTTTCCATTCTTCAATAAGGGATCGGTTGCACTGTCGGCCGATGTCCCAAAGACCATAGATGTAGATCTGGGGATGGATTTCCATTATAACGGTGCAAGATCGATGCATGGTTCTATATCCTATCCGTTCGATAAACCGTTCGATATCCCAATAAAGGGTTTCCTAGGATTTAATGGGCGATTTGATATGACCGGCGGATCACCAAATAACTGGGTCATGCAATCGGGGAATTATTTCGGGATATCGGCTGGAATTGACTGGGGTACTACAACTTCAAACGGCGATGACATTGGCGTATCGGCTAGAACTACGTTCGGTGCAAAATATAGCCCTGGTAACGCAAGTAACGCACCTATTGACGCGTTGGTTAACCCTGCATCTATTCCAAATGGAAGCCAAATAAAATGTGAAGGCATCAATACACAGAATGGTACTCTTAATAATTGCACTTTATATGAAAAAAGTGTTGATTGTAATTACACTGATTTTAGTTATGTAAATGGCAATCCATTTGCAGGTGGAGCTGAATGCTACACTAAAAACGGTTTGGTAGTTACTGCAGATAGATCACCCTCTGGCTCTGGTCAGCTATTTTCAGTCAGCGGAACTGAAACCAGAAATAAATATGCTAATCTCATATTAAATGCGTCAAGTCTTAACCAGCTTATATCACAGGCAAAATCGTTAACAAAAGGTTCGCAGCTAATACTTCTCAACGATCTCGTACAGCTCGCTTATCAAACATACGATAATCAAGCTTTACTGATTCCTAATGGAAGCGGCAGGACAAATAGCATCTCACCCGATGATATTTATTCTGCATTGCATAACAACTTTGCGAATCCGGACAATCACACACCAACCACGGTATGCAGAGGCTTTGCCAAATTTGTCACATATGTGGCAGATCAATTAGGCTTTGAGGCGCACGCCGTCTCCATTCAGACCAAAAACATGAGTCATGTGATAACCGTCTTGCGCGAAAAAGGCAGTGGTAATGGCTATACTGTAATAAATTATGGCGACAACAATTATTATTCCGACAATAGAGACATTTCAAGGGTCATTCAGCAATATGCCATGGAAAACGGATATCCGCCGCAGCTTCAGAACTGGGTCTTTGGCGCTGATGGCAAACCTGAAGGCGTCATAGAAACTGGAACGTTCAAAATGCTGCAGGAGGCAGCGGAAGCTCCTCCACAACTCGACAATTTCTTAAAAGGAAAATAATGTTCCCGGCTAATATTGCTCGACTTGGGCGGTTTTGCCTTTGAATACCCGATATATCCATATCGTATAACCGGCCACAAACGGCATACCGATGCATGCTATGATAAGCATTGTCTTAAGCGTTAGCTGCGAAGATGATGCGTTCGTGATCGTTAAACTTAATGCGCTATCATTTAATGCAGGTACCATATTCGGGAAAAGTGCCAGCGCCATCATCGCCATCATCG
>CAIPVD010000331.1 GCA_903868375.1 uncultured delta proteobacterium | reverse complement strand
CTTCATTGCCATCAAGTACATGGGCATATAGAGCCCCTTTGCCGCCGCCTAACGAATCAAAAAGATATTTAAAATCGGCATGTCCTATGAAGAAAGATTTGGCGGCTTTGGTCCTTTCCATTGTGTCGTGGTAGATTTTCACGAACTCGTTTGAACGAGCGCCTTCTTGGTCGAAAATTACGCTTAGCCCTGAACTTTGCGCTTTATTGACGTTCTTCCTAACCTTGTGCTTATAGATCTCCCAGCGTTCTTTCAAGCCAATGTTCAGATCGACAACAATGTTGGGCTGTTGTTCTATTCGCTCGCCTATCGATCTAACGACAAGTCTGTCCTGAAAAATGTCTTCGCGAATGAATTCGGAGACAACGCCCTTTTCCAGCAATATTTTAGCAAGCTCTGCCTCGAACTCACGAGAAACCTGCTGCTTCAACTCTTCGGGACCGTCGTAAATAGCCCCACCATATCCATAGGGAGACAATATATGAGCGGCCACGATTGGCAGGCCCTTGAACATTTCCAGTTCGTTAAGAGGTAAAAAATAAAAACTGTATAAGACCGCCGCCCCGCTCTCGTGGACAAAATGGACCAACGTTGGATAGTGCCCTGGCAATTTCATGACCTTCAAGTATGCCGGATGATCATGTGGCCGCCTGAAACCATTGGAACGCCAAGCATTAACGGCTTTTTCATAGCCACAATCGTTATCGACATCGTACCAGAATATTTTGCCCATAAATATTTTTTAGGATGATTAAACTTTGAGAGATGCGATATGGTCCATCAACGTATCGACCATTTGTGGAAGCCTCGAAACCTCGATATCTTGATGAACCGGCAGGTTCAATATACGCCTCGCAACATAATGGGAATCGGGATAAGCATCTTTCGTTAGCCTGTCTATAAGTGTGTGATACAAACTAACGACGCCATAACCGGACTCGTTCATCAGCTCATACAATCTATCTCTGCATACGTTTTTTATGATGATCGGCAAGGTCTGCGGCACCTCCCCATTCTTGGGAACGCGCAAGATATCGATCTCGGATCCGCACTTACGAAGCAGCTCCACCAGGGCCCGTGTATTTTCCAGGCGCTTCGACGCTATTTTTTTAAGATCATACTCCCACAATATTGGTAACGATGACGAGCTATTAACAATATCCGAAGAAACACGAACATCATCATTATAAACCAAAACTCCACCTGTGCTTACAGGCAGCATTTTATGCAGAGAAAATATGCTGGCATCGCCCAATCTTCCGGCCGTTCCACCAACTAAGTCCGTAAGCATTGCATGAGCTTCATCTTCCAATACCGCCACATTATTCTTATGAGCGAATGCAACAAGCTCATTATAGTTGGGGTCAACGAATCCAAAATAGTGGATGATAACTACCGCCTTAATGCCCCCTTTTAGTATCAGCGTTTTATAATCATCGACGTCGATAAAAAGTTTATTGTCCAATCTATAAAATTCTGGTTGCAGCGATAGCTCTGTGATGGGGTCAAATACTCCAGAGCCCTCTCTGGAAGACCAACCAATGTAAGCAGGCAGCAAGACCTTTTCTTCACGCGTGAAATGAAGTGACGCCAAATAAGCCTTGAATGCCAGGCGCGCACTTGCATATGCATGATATGACCTTTTACATTCGGCCTCTAAAATAGGTTTTTTCTCAATGATCATTTATATTCCTTAAGAACGCTAACCACCCTGTTCATATCCTGAAGATCATATCTCTGATCGCATGGAATAGAGATCATGTCGTCGTAGAGATGCGTCACATCGTTGGTTAATTTACCGTTCAGTTTATGATACAACGGCCAATGAGATGTACAATAGATGTCATGCGCAACAAGCATGGCCTTTATCTTGTCCCTCTCCCCGTTTTCACAAAAGAAAGGAAAGAAGATAGGACAAACATTATCGGGAAGAGAACCGAACACCGGCCGTATCCATTTCACGCAAGATAGTTCTCTGAACAAATGTTCGTAATTAGCGCTCCTCTTGCTCTTAATTTCACCTATGTTCACGCCACCAAGGATCGACATGGAAACAGGATCGATAGCATAGGCATTGACATCATTATTTAATATTTTTTCACCTTCCGCAAATAGCTCCAAAAATTCTTTCTTAAGTAAAACGTCGCCATTTTCAATGAATCGGCCTTTAAGTGAAAGGGCCTTCAGCCTGATATCGACAAGCTTTTGATGAGCAATGTTTCCCGATCTCACGATATTTTCGTCATCACAAAATACGGCACCTCCAGAAGGAAGTCCCATCCATTTTCTAAGGCTAGCCACCTTACAATGCGCGCCACTTGATGAAACATCGCTAAAAAGAGTATGGGTAATGTCCTCCATAACAAATGTGCCAAGTTTTTCGAGTTCACCGGTCGCTTTTTTTATATTCAAGTTGGTATCAAATCCGAAATAGCCCATGTGGAATAAGATCGAACGCTCGCGGGCGCACATTTTTTTGATCTCTTCCATATCGCACTCGAGAGAAGCATTAAGCGAATGAAATTCTATCTTGAAACCTGCCCTTTCGAACGGAACGATCATCGCCTCGCAAAGATAAGATGGCAATACGGCACGCTCAAAGCCACGATCTCTGGCGCCTTGCAAGACAGAAGTTATAGCACCACGGCCCGATGAAAAGAGCGATGTTTTTCCATAGGCCGCAAGCCAAGCAGGCGCTCCGTTTATCTTCGAAGGTTCGCTATCGATCCAAAACTCGCTACCTATCTCTTTGACGATTTTACTATGCATGATGCTCGACATCCAACACCGACAACATGACCTCATTCTGACGGCGGCCTTCCTTATACACGCGAGATCGCATGACACCTTCTCTCTTAAAGCCGCACTTTTCGAACATAGTAATTGAAGCGGCGTTATCTTCAAGCGCCGTTGCCCAGATACATTTCAGCCCCAGCTCCTTGAAGCCATGGTTCACAATGGCGGCTATTGCCGCCTTTCCATAACCATGACCTTGATACTGCTTTAAGATCTTTATATGGAGCCGACCATGGCCGTTCTTCCAATCGATGTTTGATAGGACACATGTGCCTATCGTGACCTTTTCGTTCGTAACGATAACACATCTAAGTGTTTTATCATCGTTTCTAAGCGTGCTAAACCAGCCATGGTGTTCCTGGGAAGAAAGCGGAAACGACCAGCCGACGACCTTACTTTCAATGTCGGGATCATTCATAAGATCCCGCAAAACTGGAAGATCTTCTTGTTCAACAGCTCTAAGTAAAACTTTTTCGCCAATAATATTCATAGTACACCTCTAATTTTTGATTATTTCACGCACGATCATAAAAGCCTCTGCCGCGCGCAAACTAACGGTGGAGCCACGCAATTTTGCAAGACTTTCAATCGTCTCAAGCGACCTTGGATGAGGCGGCTGCCTTACCTGATTGCGATAACAGGACATCGCCTCTATTTTGCGCGTGAGATACTGCGAAATATCAATAAAAACAGTTGGAATAAAAGCATTGTCCGCAGATGGCGGCGCCCATTCGGTCTCTGACAACGTTTCATAAGATAATAATCTATTAATCGAACAACCGTTGATCGGCCGAGCTGCAACAAGTGCCGCATGATGCACGGCTCTGTGGTCCATATGAATGTCGCCTGCGTGCGGGATATACACGGTGTCCGGTTGAACCGACCTGAATATCTTCTCGATACTATCAACCAATTTGTACTGCGGAACAGTATCTAATTTCGGCGCTGGAAGATCGAGACAGTGGAGCTTCGTAACTCCCAAGACCTTATGCGCTTCGGCTCCTTCGCGAAAAATGGCATCTACAAGGTCTTTTGGAAACAGTTCCGGATCGCCGCGAGTAACGACAAGGACCTGAACATCATCGCCCAACGCCGCATGGCGGGCAATCGTTCCGCCGCAACCTATCACCTCATCATCTAAATGTGCGGCCACTACAAGAACTTTTCGTTTCATGGCTTTCTCCCTGAACTTTCAAATGCATCCCTCTTGAACAAGACAACTGATAACGATCTCCATAATATCTTCACATCCATAGATAGAGACCAATTGTCGACATAAAACATATGTAGCTCGGTACGTTCGTCCATAGATATGGACCTTCGCCCGCTAACGGCCGCGAGCGAAAGCACGCCCGGGCGCATACGGAACATAGTCCGCTGACGTTCCGTAAAGTTGCCAAGATAAATAGCAAGTGGAGGACGCGGCCCTATTATGCTCATATCCCCTTTAAGAATATTTATGAGCTGCGGCAATTCATCTAGGCCGTAATCACGCAAAAATTTGCCAACTTTCGTTATTCTCATCTCTTCGATCTTTGACCATTCAATGGCCTTATGATCTGGAGCATGATTCATCGTCCTGAACTTATATATATGGAAGATCCTGGCATTATATCCAACCCGTTCTTGCAAGAAAAGGGCCGGGCCCTTTGATGTACATTTGATCGCAAGCGCTATAAGCAAAAGAATGGGCCACATCACCGCCAGAATAGCCAGCGACACGATAATATCGAGCGCCCTTTTTATCGCCAGTTGTATCTTCCTAGTAAACATCGGAATCGCCCATAGTTATGTGCCAATTTTTATAATCGTAAAAAATGTTTCCTTGTGATTCATCGAACACGCGGCCACCGAAATAAGTTATCGGGGCATCATCGCGAAAACCGATCTGCTCTAATGTGTGATGAAGCGGATCGTTAACATTTAACCACATACTTACGGCAGAACATCCCTCTTTGACAGCGACATTGATAGACTGCTGCACAAGCCTCTTGCCAATAGAAATATCCGGCATCGTTAACATATCCACGATCTGAATTTCGTTCTCGTATCTTTTAAAAATAGCGTAACCAAGCAATTTACCATTTTCAGACAGTACCATAGCCCTGTATTTGCCTTCCAAATTGGCAAAATAGCGCCATCGCAAATAGGAAGCGTCTCGCTTGACAAGAAGCTTGTGCGATAAATTCGCCCTCGCCCAAAGATCATCGAAACTTTCATCGATAATTGAGACCTCGCTCACTCCATCAATATCGCCTGCAACAGTAGCGGAACCAGAGAGGCGCAGGCGAAAGGTCGGTATCTCATATATATCCATCCATTTCAGGTCCCTAACAAATCCCCTGTGAGAATTAACGTTTGGGAATCCCCATACGCCAACCAATCCATCTTTGGACATTCTCGCATAGGTCTTCTCTGCCAACTTTGGGAAAAGCCCCAACCCTCTGTATGAGGGATGTGTCATCGTGGTACCTGAAAGGCCGGACAAGAATTCCCTATCTCCCATCTTCAATCGACACTTTGAAACGGCATAATGGCCTACCAAAAGTTCTTTATCCCATGCAAGATCGATAATGGCGGCACCATGAGGGTTATTTAGAAAACGCCATCGCCATACTGCGCTGGACATCTTTCTCGAAAAGCTTGCCTCAAACAGGCCCTGGATACTGACCTCATGCTTTGGATCAAAACAGTTATATATCAAATCTTTATCTGTCATCTATCATCTATCTCTTTATGGATTCAAACATGCGTTCAAACTTACCAACGGCAACGTCCAACGAAAGATTCTTTGAGTAAAACTCACGCCCGTTATCACCCATCTTTTCAAGTTCTTCTTTGGGCATGGCAAACATCTTTTTTGAAACGTCCGCGATGCTGCGAGGATTTCCCGGCTCACACGATAAACCAGCGCCAGCTTGCGCCACCAGATCGGAAGCGTTCCCTCTAACTCCCATAAGAATGGGTTTTCCGGTGGACATATATGCCTGCGTTTTACCAGGTATCGTTATCCTATATAGAGGATCATCCTTAAGATGGACAAGCAGAACGTCGCCCAAACAAAGAATTTCAGCAACTTCCGACATCGGCCTTCTGTCGAGGAAGATAACGTTGCCCAGTCCCATTTCCTCTTTCCTCTTTTTAAGCCTTTCAGATTCAACCCCATCTCCAACGAATACATATTGGATCTCTGGGCATTCGCTCTTAAGCATCTTTGCCGCATCCAATACTGCATCCAAGGCCTGGCCTTTTCCCATCGTGCCGGCAAAAATAATATTGAACTTACCAGAGAAACCTAATTTTGCAGCAGCTACTTCATCCTTCTTCTTACGGAATATATTGCTATCGTCACACCAGTTATACACCGTCTCGATCTTTTCTTCCTGGACACCGCGCTCACACAATAATTGCTTGAATCCCGGCGATATCACGACAAGCTTTGCGGCCTTTTTATAGACGTAATTACACCATTTATCGACAAGCCCAAGTGCAAATCCGTTGTTCATCATGCCGGACACCTTAACGCTATCGGGCCACATATCTTGGATGTGATAAACGAATGGGATCCTTTTTATAAAGCCGAGCCAAATTGCAGGTATCCCAACTGTGATCGGCGGATGATAAACATATATGACATCATATTTTCCAGTAAGGAAGCTACCCATTATGGCAGCGGAGATCGCAAAGCTAAAATAATTAAGTATTCTTCCGATCCTGGAATGGCTGTGGCTCGGATATAAAGGCACACGGACAACGGGCAAACCCTCTATTTCCTCTTTCTGCCAAAACCTTATCTTGTAGCCTTTATATACCTTGCCACCGGGATAATTAGGGAAGCCTGTCAGCACTTCGACGTGATGGCCGCGTTTCTTAAGCCCCTTGGCAAGAGATATTATGAAATTAGGTTCTGGAGTGAACCACTGCGTTAAGAAAAGTATTCTCATTTCTTTACGATCACCCCAGCCGTTGCAGAAGAAGTGCCGGCAGGAAACTCGGCACTTTTAACAATGCTATCCCAGTTCTTTCGGAACCAATCAACGGTTATCTGCAATCCTTCATCGAAGTTCATAGCCGGTGAATATCCAAGCAGCGCATTTGCCCTATCGATGGACGCCAAGAGCCTTTTTTTGGTATCCCAAATTCTATGAGGAGCCCTGGCTATGCCCGCCTTATTGCCTGTTAACTTATTGATCTTCTCTGCCAGTTCCAATATCTTGATCTCTTTCGCGGAAGCTATGTTCATTTCCGTGCCTATCGCCTTTTCATAGTAACCGGCTCTTAACAACGCATCAACGATATCCATAACGAAGGTAAAATCGCGCGTTTCTTCTCCGGAACCCGTGAACGGAAGCGGCAGGCCCATCATGGACCAGAAAATGAAGTTCGGTATGACGTTCCTATATTGTCCTGGAACCTCGCCCGGGCCGTATGAATTAAAGAAGCGCGTTTTAACGGCCTTTAATCCGTAATGATGGTTGAAGAAATTCGCATATAACTCACCCAGCATCTTGGTGATCTGATACGGCGTGGTCAAATGCATCGACATAAAATCTTCTTTCAGCGGCAGCGGCGCGGCAGAACCGTAAATAGAACAGCCTGAAGATGCATAGACAAGCCTTTCAACGTTACACATGCTGGCATATTGATATACTAACAACGTACCAAGACCGTTCACCATTAGATCGCTCTGCGGATAATCAACGGAACGCTGGTTGGCAAAAAAAGCTGCTAAATGATAGACAACATCCGGCTTCTCGTTGAAGACTCTCTTTAGAGAAACCTCGTCTGTAATGCTACCTTTAACAAGGAATATGTTCGAAGCAGATGGTATGTTCCATTCATAAGCTGCCGACATGTCATCGAGAATGATGACCTTCTTGGCATTAAGACCCGCTATCGTCTTAGTAAGATTGGAGCCAATGGCACCGCCGCCTCCGGTTATCAGCACTACTTTGCCTTCATAATATTTTTTATAATCGTCCATGTAGTTCATCCTTTCATTTGATCAAATGATCTTATTTGCAATAAACGCTTTTCATCCATTCCGTATATCTTCTAACTCCTTCATGTATGTCTATCTTTGGGTCATGCTTTAAGTCTCTTCTCGATTTCGAGTAATCGACTACCTTTATCCTGGTCGTGAAGCTCTCTTCACCTTTATAGACGGCAAGCTTCGGACTTGCTCCGGTTTCTTTCAGGACTATATCCGCAAGTTCCTCGATGCTAATGTTCCAATCCTCTTTGCTGCCGATATTATAGACCTCACCCTTCTTGAAATTATCCATGATATTCGCGAACGTCCTGCAGGTGTCCTCTACATAATCGAATATGCGTTTATGTCCGCGATATACAACGAAAGGTTTGTTCTTCAAACAGCTATAAACGAATATAGGTATCACGCCTCTGTATGGGCTGTAATATTCATGCGGCCCATAGCATCCAACGGGGCGTACCCTGACGACATCTACACCGAACATGGTGGCATGGTTGAGGCACTGTAGCTCTCCGGCCCACTTTGAGATGGCGTAATCGTTCATCTGCTTTAGAGGCACCTTCTCCATAACATCTTCCGTCATCAATTGGTCGTAATCGCCGTAAACTTCTGCGCTGGAAAAGAAAATCATCTTATAACGGTGCTGTTCCTGAAGACGAAGGATATTCTTCGTACCTACAACATTGGTTCTCCACAAATTCTCGTAATGATCCTCGCCGTTCCATCTACCGTATTCGGCCGCCAAATGATAGACATAGTCGAACTTATGTTTTCTGAAGAGCGCATCGAGCTGTTGATATACTCCCGTGTCCACTTTAATATGCTGCGGGTCTTCTCCCTGCAGTATATCGCACGTCCAAACGTCGTGCCCTCTCGACCTGATCTCTTTAGTTAAATTGGTGCCTATGAAACCGCGACCGCCTGTTATTAGAACCTTTGCCATGATCTCCCTTTCGTTTTGCTTGTCCACAGCATCTATCGTGACATGATATCAGCTATGCGCATCGATGTTTTTCCATCTCCATATGGATTTGCTAGTTTTGACATTCTCTCGTATAGAAAATTGTCCGACAAAAGTCTAGAGGTATCGCCAATAATTTTGTCGGATCTAGTACCTACCAATATCGCTGAACCAGCTTCTATCCCTTCCGTTCTCTCCGTAACGTCGCGCATGACAAGCACCGGTTTGCCAAGGGACGGAGCTTCTTCCTGAACGCCGCCAGAATCGGTAAGCACTATATGAGAGCGTGACATTAGCCATACGAACCTTGGATAGTCGAGCGGCTCGATCAAATGAACATTTTTTATATCTTTCAATATCTCAAATACAGGTTTGCGAACGTTCGGGTTCAAATGAACCGGATAGATTATTTCAACATCCGAAGCCGAAGAAGCTATCTCACGCAAGGCATAACATATCTGCTTGAACGGCTCTCCAAAGCTTTCCCTTCTATGGCCTGTAACGAGAACGATGCGTTTGCCGCCGCAGGCAATCGGAAGCTCTTTCTCGTAAATATTATCGAGCCGCTTCTCTTTGATTATCGAAAGCGTAAGGAACAAGGCGTCGATAACGGAATTACCCACCATATGCACGTTATCGATCACGCCTTCGGCCTTCAAGTTGTCCGATGCTTTTTGGGTCGGCGTAAAATGGTCATTCGCCAGCCTGCTTATCAATATCCTATTCGCCTCCTCCGGAAATGGAGAATATAGATCGCTGCTGCGTAGGCCTGCTTCAACGTGGGCAACTCTTATCTTTTTATAAAAAGCTGCAAGCGCACCGACAAAGGCGGTCGTCGTATCGCCCTGGACCACGACATGATCGGGAGCAAATTCCTGATATACCTTTTCGAGACCTTTCAAAATACCCGAGGTTGTATCGTACAGGCTCTGATTCGGCCTCATAACATCAAGGTCATATTCCGGCCTGATACTGAAAAAATCAAGAACCTGATCGAGCATCTCGCGATGCTGCGCGGTGACACACACTTTAACGGCGGTATCGTCCCTGCGTTGCATCTCCCGCAGGATAGGCGCGAACTTTATCGCCTCCGGCCGCGTACCAAAACATAAAAGCACTTTCTTCTTTGTCATATATTCAGCGCCTCGCGGAACAATCTTCTGTTCTGTTCGACTACCCCTTCATCTTTTGTAACGTTAAATGCATATTCTCTAGTTTTACGTTGCATTGCAGAATACTGTTCATCACCCATCTTAATGCATAGATCCAACGCTTTAGCGAATGCGGCGTGATCTTCCAGGGAAATGTCCCAGCCAACGCCTTCCTTCTGAAGCCCACGCCACGGCGTTTGATCGCTTATGAGAACCGGACAACCTGCGATCATGGCTTCAAGAATAGCATGGCCGAAATTCTCTCCTTTGGTAGGGCAAAAGAAGAGATGATAATCTTTCATAACGTTGACCACTTTATCGTGAGCAACAGTTCCGCAGTGCCTAGCCTTGACATTGGCAGGGAGCTTGTCAATAGCGGACGAGCATTCGCTCCAATATGCCCTATCCTCGATCGGCCCATATATATCGAAACGAACGTCGCCCTTCACATTTTTTAGGACGCCTAGCGCCATTAAGAGATTCTTTACCGGTGATATTCTTGACAGGAACACTATCTTGATCGAGTTGCATATCTTCTTCGGTAACGAGCCGCCATTATCGATGGAATAAGAGCTTTGCGAAAGATCTGGCGCCACCACGACCTTTACCCTTTCTCCAAATACCCTCGAAATATCCTTTGCCTCATATTCACTAGACGCCTGCCATGCCATATTATCGTAATAGCCAAGCATTTTAGCCATCTTCGTAAACACGCTCTTCTTGAGCCTTTTCGAATTGACCGCACTGATAGAAAACTCCCCTCTTGGTGCGATAATGAACGGAACGCGCGGCATCAAACCAAAATAACGCAGAAGTAGAGGCTTTATCGTTGCAACAGGCGAAAAGAAACTATTGAAGTATATAAGGTCGGGCCTTGCTTCATTCACCAGGCGCTTCATCTTTGAGAACGAGATGCGGCCGTTCGGCATATAGTAAACAGATGCCTTCGATACCTCGTTCCACGCCCCGGCCTTGATTCCTTCGTATGGAACTGCATCTCCCAGATCACGGTCACGAGTTATGATCTTGAACTGGAATTCATCTCCCAACCTTTCTACCATATTAGCTATAGTCCGTGCGGGTCCACCGGACTTGAATCCGGGCAGATAATTTCCCAAAAAAATAAGTATGCAGGGTTTCATGTTTTATGACGAGATTGCAGACAACATTAAACGATCCAATTTTTCTGATACTGCAGATTCAGAGTAGTGGGATATTGCCCACATCTGGCCTTTCTTTGCACGGACGACCATTTGTTCAGGCTGTTCCAAGACTTTTTCGATCGTCTTGGCCACGGCTTCAGCGCTAGGATATGTCAGTTCGCAATAATCATATACCTCGTCCCTTGAATCAGCATGCTTTGTCGTAATAACGACACCTCCGGCAACGAGATATTCTATCAACTTCAATGGCTGTATCCCACCGCTCTTCTCATCTTCATGAGGATTGACCAATATATCGGCAGAGGCGAGCAGTTCATCAAGTTCCTTTCTTTCAAGACATCCGACGACATCAACATTTCCGCCACAATTTGCCGCTAATCCTATAAGTTCTTCATACATTGGGCCGGTTCCCGATACCACGAACTTAACCCTTCCTTTGAAATGCTTTGCAGCTAAGATCATGTGCTGGGCGCCCTTTGCCTTTAGAAGGCTGCCGGAAAAGACCGCCAAATAAGGTTTCCCTCCGCTTAATGGGGGCCGTTTTGACAGCGAAAGATCGCACAAAGCACCGGAAACTATGCCGGGAAGATTGAACCTGTTATCGTTCTTGCAATACGTATTCGTAAGCTTCGTATTAACGCCCAAGATCCCTCGTAAACGAGGCGACAACCAATATCTGATAGTCTTCCATATGGCTCGTCTAATAAATCCAACTCCCCGCCCATCAACCTCCACAGAATCTTCATACTCAAGCACTATAGGTATTTGTTTGATGAAAAGATGATACAATAGGCTCATCACAAATGGATACTCATCGAAATTATAGATCATGATCGCGTCGAAAGGTTTTATCTTGGCCTCTCTGCGCATAAATCTGAACGACGAAATGAGTGAAGGGATATATTTAATAAGCTTGAAATCAACGCATGAAGAATAGAATACCCTGGCGCCGGATTTGTCAGCACTTGGGACCGTTGATTCGAACGACCTATAGCATTTCCAGTCCCCATTGGCAGGGATTCCCGACGAAAGAACCACCACATCATGGCCTTCTCTTTTCAAGGCACTGCATATCAGCTCCACCTTACGGCTTCCACCCAATGCACGATTGTTCGAGACGCTCCGTTCTTTTACAAGGTCTTCACCCTGATAACTATTAATGTATAGGATTCTCATGCTATTTTTATGTTTTGTTCCTCTTTATTTTGCCTAAACTTCTTGTCCGAATAAAAAACAAACATTATCAGGACGATGAACACCCATACTATCGGTGAAAAACGATTTGCAGTGAGAGGTGGCATTCCAACGGCAGCGCCGGAGACATATACAACGATGAACATAAGCAATTTTCCTTCCGCGGTCTTCAAATGTTTTAATGCCGTAAGCGCCATACCTATCAAAAGTGCAACATACCCCGCCAAACAAACTATGCCTCCCTGTACAAAAAACTCAAGATATCCATTATCAAGACAGGTATACGATGCAAAACCTAGTCCATAAAGTGCGCCATGTTCCCACACATGCTGGAACTGTTCAATGACGGTAGATTCCTCGCCGAACCTCCCCCCCGTGATGCCTTCAAGGGATCGGTTGTTCAAAGCATCCACAAGTGTATAAAGAGAATAAAAAGTTTCACTTTTGGAAACAAAATAGCCGATAGAAACTATCCCAATAAAAACAATAAGGAAGAATTTAAAATTTATTACATGCGCGCCTTTGTTAATAAACATAAGGTATACGACAAATAATGGAATACCCAAAACAATGAATAGTTTCGATATCGTAAAAAAACCACCGACCGAAACCAATCCTAGCAGCAAGTATCGCTTCCAATAGATTCCGCCCACCTTATCCTTGATGCTGCTCAAATACGCCCACGCAAACAATCCAAGCGCATATGTTAAACCGGCCTCGGCTGGTTGGTTGAATATCCCGCTAAAACGACCCATGCTCATGCCAAGTTCCGATACCGAGCGAGTCTCTCCATCGAAGGATGCCGATCCCATTCCATAGGTAAAGTGGCTAAGAATTGGTGACAGATCAACGAACAGCTGGATCAGGACAAGTGTACTATTGATCGCCAACATATAAAGAAGAGCCTTGCTGACATTAATTAGCGCCTTACGGGAACTCCCAGTATCGCTTATTTTAAAGAATACAGATAATGCAATGATGACAGCCATCGGCCTTAAATATTTTTCAGCATGAGAGATTATTTTACCGATGGTAGTTTGGTCGATTATTTGTTCATAACCAAAAAGCGTTGAGTAAGACGTTATCACCGTAAGAAATAGCATCGATAAAAATATAAAGAATAATGAAGGGCTATAAAAAACAGGACGCCTATTCACCAGCAATATTATTGCACCAAAAAAAGCCAGAAAGTATATCAATAAATGCTCGGTACGAATTCCAAGGCTTGGTAACACGTATGGCCCGAACGATAGAACGATCATCCAAACAGGAAGAAGGTCAGACATGAACAGGCTTTTAATTTTCATAGATTAAAGATCACGGAAATACACGCTGAAACACCCTTGGAAATAGCAATTCAAGCCAGATAAAAAGGTTCGATTTAAAAGGTATAACTAATCGTTCGCGGCCTGTACTTTCAGCCTTTTCTATCTCATTTGCAACGAATTGCGAATCGAAGCCCTTATTACTTCCAGTATTGGCAATATTGAATCCAGAATCCGTGAAGGAGGAAGCAATGACCTCTAGAACTTGAATCTTATCGGCATATACCCGTCTAAAACTTCGAGTAAAAGCCCAAAGCGCGGCCTTCGTTGCAGAGTACGAACTATAACTCCTCCGGCCAGCCCCCGCGGTCGTGGAAAGAATATTAATGATCTTTTTTGGTGGATTTTTCCTCTTCACAAGTTCTGAAATAATAAAAGCAGGCGCGAAAAGATTGACCGTCATATTGGCTTCATATTTGTCGGGCGAAACGGAACTCACGTCTCCCACGACGGCATAGCCAGCATTGTTTATCAATATATCGACATCTGGAAGCTCATTAACAAAGTTTTTTACAGAAGACATATCTGCAAGGTCCAACGGATATGTAATAGCTTTGCAGGATGTTGTCGATTCAATCTCGTGCTTGAGAGTAGCAAGTTCATCAACATTTCTAGCAACCAG
>CAIPVD010000330.1 GCA_903868375.1 uncultured delta proteobacterium | reverse complement strand
GCTTTAGTTTCTTCAGTTCGTCTATCATCGAAAGCAATTGTTCGTAATGAGTATGATCCATTACGTGGTCTTTGTTGTCGTTCTTCAGGTGGCAATATGTGCTGAAAGAAATGCCCACGCCCCACTTCGCCGCTTGTTTCGCAAGCGGGATTATCTGGTCGAAGTTGGTGTCCATTATCACGGTATTAAAACAGACGTTGTAACCTTTCGCGGCAAGATCCGGAACTACGGTCGATATTTTTTTGAAAAGCCCCGGCACTCCGCGCATTTCGTCGTGTTTCTCGCTCAAAAAATCGAGCGAAATGGAGAGCTGATTTAATCCGGCATCGAAGAGTTCTTTGGCGCGTTCTTCGTTCAATAACGTTCCGTTGGTAACGAGCGCCACGTAGTGCGCATAGGGACGCAACTTGGCAATGATCTCGTGCAGATTGCGGCGAATGAGAGGCTCGCCGCCGGAGAGCGAAAGTGCGACCGGCTTAAAATCTTTAACAATTGCCGTGTAGTCTTCAAGTTCGGGCGGCCCCTTTTCTTCCCAATAATTACAGAAGTTGCACTTTGCATTGCAACGTTTGGTCACTTCAATATTCACCCAGATAGGCCTGCGACGGACAAGACAGCGCGTATAAAATAAAGCCCCGCGCCAAGCTGGCGGCCTTTTGTATTTTTTCATTGCCTTTTGCGCGTAACATAACCTATGTTCTTGCGTCAATTGATTAGTTAATCGTTTAATATTTGGCCAGCAAAGTTTCAGGCCAGCAATGCCAGCAAAGTTACACAGTTTGTAAAGATGTTTAACCTTGCTTGCCTTGCTGGCCTTGCTTGCCTTGCTGGCGGGTTTACATGCAATCACGTTTTATAATCTATCTGCCTTCCGATACCCGCGAGGCAACGGCAGCAAGTTTAACAAAGGTCGCGGGCATTCCATTGTTCCTTCGCAGCGTATTGGAGCTGGCGAACAAAGGAGAAAAATCTTTCACGATAATTGCCCCGGCAAGCCACCGGCGCCACATCCATAAATGCTGGCAGAAGATCATTAAGAAGCGGGACCTGCACTTAAACCTTCTACTTACAAAGGCCGGCAACAGACTTGACGCCAACGAGGTCCTGGAACTTAAAGGATACGTGGAAGACAACGCCTATTTTATAAACGCCGCTTATGTTTTGCCGAACCTTGGCGGTTTTGCGCATGAAAAGCTGCGGATGAACATAAACCAGGGCGAGATCCGCCTGTTCAAGCCGAGCACAAAAAAGTTTGCCATCGTCGGAATTAATGCTTCCGCGTTCGAAGTAATGCTTGCCAAAGTACAAGATCGTCCGGCATCGATCGAGGCGTGCCTTAACGAACTTTTAAATAAGAAGAGCCCCAATTACATGAACGAGGGCGACGAAGGATTGGTTGTTCAGAAATTTTCTGACATCCCTATCGCCGAAGGAATGCTTGCGGAACATATAAGGTCGAACACGCCGTCATGGGTCGCGAGAGAGATCAATAAGCGCATATCGCTCCCCTTCAGCCTCATCCTTGCAAGAATGCGCATTAGCCCGAACACGATCACCGTATTTAACATATTAATCGGCCTCTGCGCGGGCATCGGCGCCGCCAGCATTACCTACACAGGCGTTCTCGTCGGAGGCATTTTATTTCAGGTGGCATCTATTGTCGACGGCTGCGATGGAGAAGTTGCAAAGCTTACGTTCCGCACTTCCAAGTTCGGGCAATACATAGATTCGATAAGCGATAATCTTTCGCTTGCGGCGTTCTTGGCCGGCATGATGATACATCAGTACCGTCTTTCCGACGGCTACGGCGCGTTCATCTGGGGCGGGGCATTATTGCTTGGCGCCGGCACGCTCATCGCCATCATGGCCGAATACCTTAAGAAAAAGACCGATTCCGCCAGCCTCGTAACCTTCGACAAACAGTTTCTGCAAAAGCTTGACCCGAGCACGACGCCTTTGTTCGTCCTCTTCATGATAAAGCATTTCAAGATGTTCTTTAAAAAGGACCTCTTCTCGCTGATGTTCTTGGGCTTCGCTATCTTGGGCATCCTGCACTGGTGGTTCTACTTCATAGTAATAGCCATCTGGGTTGCCGTTTCCATTCTTTTCTACTTGAGATCCAGAGGTTATGAATGAAAAAGGTCTTTATATTCGATTTTGACGGCACGATAGTCGATTCAATGAACCAGTTCGCCGATATCGCCTCGAAGGTCCTGAACAAATATTTTGGAACGCCCGTTGAAGAGGCGCGGCATCAGTATTTCCAGACCTCCGGCCTTCCCTTCTTTGAACAGGTGGCGCTCTTGCACCCGGGCGATGCAAAGAACGGTGCCGCAGCCGCAGAATATGAATCGACGAAGGAAAAGGAATATCTTTTTCACAAGAAGTTCGACGATGTTACACCTATGCTTGCCTATTTCAAGGCGAACGGAATTAAAGCGGTTGTTTCATCTAACAACTTTCAGGGATTGGTTGATAGCTTAGTAGATAAACTTCAGCTAAAGTTCGATCTGGTACTGGGTTGGCAAGAGAACTTTGCAAAGGGCCGCGATCATTTCGAGCACGTAAAGAAAACGCTTAAATGCAGCATCGATGAAATGGTATTCGTGGGCGATTCGCTAAAAGATTACGACCGGGCCCGTGAATACAGTATAGACTTTATCGGCAAGACTGGAACTTTTAGCCGTGAAGATTTCAAAAAGCATTTTGCAGATATCGTAACCATCGACTCGCTGAACGACCTAAAAGGAATTAAATGAAAGCACTGATACTCGCTGCAGGCAAAGGCGAACGTCTTAAAGAACTAACAAAAGACCGCCCGAAGGGGATGGTAAGCGTCGGCGGCCGTCCGCTTATCGACCACGTGCTTGATTTTCTAGACCATCCAAAGATAACCGAGGTGGGCATCGTCACCGGATATCAGCCCGAAATACTTGAATCGCACATAAAAGCTATCTCACTATCTCACAACCCCACTATCTCACTATTCCGCAACCCGCACTTCCACGAAGGCAGCATCCGGACTATCATGACCGCGCAGGATTTTCTAGACACCGACTTTATCGTGCTAAACGCCGACCACATCTATCCAAAGCGAATGGCCGACGTTTATTTCTCGCAATGCAAAGGCATGACGATCGCCTGCGACTTCGACCGTGCGCTGACAGGCGACGACATGAAGATAAAGCTCGATTCAAAGCGCCATCTAACGAAGATCAGAAAAGACCTGAAAGAGTTCGACGGCGGTTATATTGGTTCTACCTTCGTTCCAAAAAACAGGCTTGGCGCTTACAAAGAAGTCCTTCGGGCATCTTACGAGATCTACGGCAAGCAATCGAACGCGGAGGCGGCGGTTGGCCACATGGCAGCAAACGGCGAAGTGATATCCGTAGCAGACTTGAGCAACATCGGCTGGCTGGAGGTCGATACGCAGGAAGACCTGAAGCACGCGGAAGAAGTCCTTTCAAAAGGGCTATGAAAAAAACTCTTCGACATATTTTTAGCGTAATAGGCGTTCTTTTATTCGCCTATTTGATCTATAAGATCGGCCCGGCGACTGTGTGGCAAAAGATAGCGGAGGTTGGCTGGTGGCTTGTCCCCGTTATGCTCGTATCGCTTCTCTGGAACCTGGCATACACGTTCGCGTGGTATCAGTTCTTAAAGCCGCTTCCCGGCAAAATAACGTTCAAGGAACTGTTTCGCGTTAAGATAATCGGCGAGACATTGAACACACTCACGCCCGCCAACTTTGTTGCCGGCGACCCGGCCCGCGCATTCTTGATCCGCCACAGGTTTCCGATAACCGAAGGAACGGCATCGGTCGTGGTTGACCGCACGCTTAATTCCATAGCCACGCTTATCATCATCATCATTGGAACGGCGGCGGCGCTCATTAAGCTCGATTTTCTGCCGACGAACATTAAATACGGACTGCCGATGGTTCTTACCATCGCGTCGATCTTTGTCATCTATATATTCATCCATCAGCAAAAAGGGTTATTCAGCTTCATTGCCGAGATCGCGCAGCGCCTGCGTATCAGAAAAGAGTTCTCTACCGCGACACTTGAAAAGTTCCAAGAGGTCGATGGCCACATTCAGGAT
>CAIPVD010000329.1 GCA_903868375.1 uncultured delta proteobacterium | reverse complement strand
TCGGCCGCAAGCCATTCTTTAAGATGCACCTCATCGGAAAAATATTCGTAAGCCATGTTTCCAGGATATGCGCCATACGGCACTTCGCAGACAGCATCTACGCAGAAGTACGGAATGTTCGCCAAGTTAGGATTGTCCCTGAACTTTTCTGTTGGAACTATCCGTTCGCATGTGATGATCAGGTTCTTAGAAGCGCGCGCCAGGTCTTCGTCTGCGATGGCGATTCCCTTTATATGCGCATTGCCATAAACATCCGCCTCGTGAACGTGGATAACCGACACCTCCGGATATAGTGCAGGGAGCGCCGCAAATTTCTTCTTCGTGAACGGGCATTCGATAACCTTCGCAGCGCTGTGCTTCAAACTATCCGCACCAAGCGATTGCCTGCCAAGTAGGAACGGAACGCCAAGCGAGGCGGCTTTAAGCCTCCATGCGATGGTGGCGTTGGTCCATTCGATACATTCTACCTTGCCGCTCTCCATATATTTTCTGGAGTTCTTAGATACGCCTCTAATCTCGAGCCCTATCATATAGGCAATTTCGCAAACGTCGAACGCTTCCGCCGCGCAAAGGATCTGAAAATCGTGCGTGGATGGATGCGCCAAAAGTTTTAGTTTTTTTCTGCCCTGGCGAACGATCTCGTGAATCGCGGCGATGCAAGTCCTAACGCCTCCAAAACCTCCAGGGGCAAAATAATCTCCGTCGTGCACATACTTTGCAATTGCATCTTTTAGCGGCATCAGCTTGTTAGTTAGAGCTCGGGGTTTTTTTCTGAAGAAATCGCGGGCAAGATCTGGGTCTGGGCTGGTAAGAAGCGCGCCTTCTCCTTCATACAATACATTCATATCGGCCTCCAAATTAGTGTTTTTAATAGATACCGTGAAAAGGGGCTCAAATCAACTGAAAGTTGACATATTATCCGCAGTGTGCCTAATGTGCCTGTATGGCGAAGGGCTTGCCAATGGTCGTTCCCGTAAAGCTGGATGGCGGAATGATAACCGCGTTCGGCAATTTGGCAGCTCGTCGAAACTCCTTCCTTTTAGATTCGGCAACAAACGATCCAAAAAAATCCAGGTACTCGTTTGCAGGCATAAATCCGGTCCACACATTTTCTTCCACCGGCGGGTTCGTAACCATCGACGGAAGAACCGTCATCGACAATCCGTATATCGCGCTTCAGAACCTGGTCGCGAAGAGCAACTGCATAAACGTTACAGACCCATACCTGCCGTTCGCGGGCGGGCTTGTCGGCTTTATAAGTTTTGAATGGGGAAACAATCGCGGTTCGATTGCGGACTTGAGCGACATACCCGACGTCGCGTTCGGGCTTTACGACACGATCCTAACTTACGATCATTTGGAAAAAATCGCGTGGATCAGTTCATTTGGATTAAAAGAAGATGGAACGCCAAGCGCTTCTCTTGCCGCAAAGCGGATCGAGAACTTCGCTTCCGTTCTTCAAGGAACGCAGCCGGCAAACCCATGCACCTACAAGGCTTACCCACCGCTTAACGGCACGCACCCAATCATCTCTTCTCTTACCAAGGATAGATATATAAACGGCGTGCGCCATCTTAAAGATTACGAATACCTCCCGCTCTTTGCGCAAAAGTTCGCTTCGCCTACGCACAAAACTCCGTGGCAGGCATATTTAGACCTTCGCCGCGAGAACCAAACGGCATATGCTTCTTATCTTAACTTAGGCGATTTTCACATCCTCTCCGCATCGAGAACTTGCCTCGTGAAGGTTGCGGGGAACAATGTTTCGGTGGAGGCATCGAAGGGGGCAAAGGGCAAGTCGGCATCTGAACAGGAAGACAACAAACGCATAGCCGAGCTTAAATACGATCCTGAAATTCAGCGTTCGCATAGATATGTCGTCGCAGATGCCATGAAGAACTTGAACTGGGTCTGCGAGAACGATACCGTCGAAGCGTCATCGGTCGCAAATATCGAGAGCGATACCAAGGCGCATCACCTGGTTTCGCATATCACAGGGATAAAGTCGCCGCGGATAAGCGCGCTCGATTGTTTGCTGGCGGTTCTTCCAACTTCATCCGAAGGTAGAATTTCCGGGCTCATCAATAAACTGGAAGGCACTTCAAGAAACGTTTATACCGGCACCATCGGCTACATTAGCTGCAGCGGCATGGCAGAATTCAATTCGGCGTTTCGAACGATGATACTAAAAGATACGATTGGTTACCTCCACGCAGGAACCGAAGTGGGAGAACAGACCGACGCCGAAGAGGCATATATCAATACGAACAATGCCGCGAACCGCATTTTCGAGCTGGTCAGATAGCAAATTCAATGAAAAAATTATTTTTCCTCCTAACACTGTTACTTGCGCCGGTAGTTTCGCTTGCCCATCCGCTTGGAATGCAGGCGTTTGGGCATAGGGTCGTACTTCACGCTGATACTAACCACGTCGGCGTAGAATATGTGGTCGAGATACCGACCACGGCGCTTGCAGAGAAGATACTCGAATACACTGGCAGAAATAACATCGCCGATTTTAACGAAGCGGAATCTAATAAATTTAATTCGCATCTTCTTGAAAGTTTAAGGAATGGGCTTGAACTTTATATAAACGGCGTCCGCCAGATACTTGAGGCCGATCCGGCGTTCACGGACGAAACCGGCAAGGGCGACCTAAACTTCTTCGAATACAGGCTGAAACTTGCGACAAGGCTTCCTGAAAATTCAGCTCGCTACAATATCGAGCTATCGAACAACAATATCGAAGAGAGAAACGCCGTGTATCTTGACGGCATCATCGCAGCGGCAGGGATAAAATTAGAAAAGTCGAACATCCCCGTAAAAATGGATTGGTCATACGACAATTCCTACAGAAAGATATCGGCTGAATTCAGCATCGATCCCGCACAGGCAACAGAGGAAAAGATCGGAGGTTTTGTAACGCGGCCGCCGAAGCAGAGAGACAAACTGACAAGTTATCTCTACGAAAAAAATCTAACAACGCCGGTGATTATTGGCGCACTACTCACCGCACTTTTACTTGGCGCCGCACACGCATTTAGCCCAGGTCACGGCAAGGCACTGGTTAGCGCATATCTAATAGGTAGCGGTGGAAAGAGACGGCACGCAATTCTTCTTGGTATCATCGTAACACTTACCCACACGGCGGCGGTTTTTTTACTCGGGCTCGTGTTCATCGTTCTTTCGAAGAGGGTACTACCTGAACAGGCAACTCCGTACATAGGAATGGCTTCTGGCATTACGATCGTAATAGTCGGCATTAATGTCCTGGTGAAGCGATGGCACACATTTAAGCACGGCCACCACCACGATCATGAGAGCGAGCATGGCGCACCAAGCTTCAAATCTCTACTCGCAATGGGGATAAGCGGCGGAATAGTGCCGTGCCCATCGGCGTTAGCACTTATGCTGATCGCCATTTCAATTAACAAGGCAGCGCTTGGAATAGTTTTGGTTTCGGCGTTTAGTTTGGGACTTGCTAGCGTATTGATCGTGTTAGGCCTTTTTGCAATAAGCGCGTCTTCGATATTTCAGAAGATAGATTCAGAGAAAAGATTCCTTAAGATTGCCCCTGTCGTTAGCGCAATTGCCGTTATAATCATCGGCATTGTTATATCCGTCGCCGCATTTCACGCGATCTGATCTACAACGAACGGGCAAATTCCTTGGCAAAATAGGTAAGGATTATATCAGCGCCGGCGCGGCGGATAGAGGTTAAAGTTTCAACTATAGCGCGCTTTTCATCTATCCAACCATTTTTGGCGGCGGCCTTTATCATAGAATATTCGCCGCTGACGTTGTATGCGGCTATCGGCAGGTCGGTTATCTCTCTCGCCTTCGCAATGACATCGAGATACGCAAGCGCCGGTTTCACCATTACGATATCGGCACCCTCTTCTATATCTAACCTTATCTCTTTCAGCGCCTCGCGAACATTCGGCGGGTCCATCTGATAAGATTTTCTATCGCCGAATTGTGGCGCACTTTCAGCGGCATCGCGGAACGGCCCATAGAAGCACGAAGCATACTTTGCCGAGTAACTCATGATCGGCGCATCGACAAAACCTTGC
>CAIPVD010000328.1 GCA_903868375.1 uncultured delta proteobacterium | reverse complement strand
GGTGTTTGGCTGCTGGCGCAAATTGGGGCGCCCCGTTCGGCGTCACCCAAAAGTTTTATAACTCAAAAAAACATAGGGACGCTTCCACTGCTTTTAACCAAGCGGTGGTATGGGTGTGGGTAGACGGCATTTGTGAGCGAGCTAGATTTTGTGACTCACTGTCGACCGGTTGCACCGCAAGGGTTTTTCTAAGCGGTGCAACGGCGAGGTATTTGAGCTATTCGCTGCTTATTTAGATATTCTGCCAAGCAGCGAATGGCGAGTTCCGAGCCGAGGGAGACTTCCCGTGTTCGGTTTAAAATTCAATCTGATACAAAATCTGCGAAGCGAACATCTGACGGCTACCCACACCCATATCACCGTTGCCTTTAAAAGCATGTGGCAAGTCTAATAGACTTTATGTAAAAGAACAGTTTAAAACCTCATCTTTAGGATGGCCTTTAGGCCGCCAAGCATCTCACCTGTGGACATTTTGGACTTGCCGGCGCGGCGATCTACAAAAACGGACGGCACCTCTTTTATCTTAAAGTGGCGTCTATGTATCTCATGTATCAATAGCGTGTGCCAAACGTAGCCGCTACCTTTCTTCAGAAGTTCATCGAGTGGCAGCCGCTTTAGCATGGAAACTTTGTATGCCTTGAAGCTGTTCGTGTGGTCGTGAACGTAACGGCCCAGCACAAGATTGGTGTATTGCTGCGCGCACCAGTGGAGAAACAACCTGAAATTATTCCAGCCTTCGATATGGCCATTTCCTACATGCCGCGAAGCAACGACAAGGTCTGCGCCTTCCGCTGCAGCCAGCATCTGCGGCAACTCCTTCGGGTCGTGCGAAAAATCGCAGTCCATATTTACGACAAGGTCGTAGCCATTTTTCATGGCGTATTCAAACCCTGCCATAATTGCCGAACCAAGTCCCAGCTTGCCCGTCCTGTGCATCGCAAAGATCTTATTCGGATGATTGTTAGCAAGCCGGTCAGCTATCTCACCCGTTCCATCGGGCGAATTGTCGTCTATCACCAAGACATCGACCTCTGGCGCCGAATTCAAGATCTCGGCGCACAGCCGTTCGATATTTTCGCGTTCATTATATGTTGGAAGCGTTACTAATGTCTTCATTTGCCTCTTTCCTTGTAGATCCTATAGCCCTTCACATCGACCACGAACTTGTAGTTCTTATCCAACGTTTCTTTAAGGAACGGATAATTATCCACCGGATAGCGCGCGTACCGTCTGTAATTCGACGGGGCGGTATCTATTATATATGTAGGCAGTTCACGCGCGAAGTCTTCTTTGAGATAACCCCACGCCTTTGGAAAAACGTTCGCCTTCGTATCAAAAATGACGATGCCGGGCGGGTCCCTAAAATCGTTCAGCACTTTTTGCCAGCTGCTTGGCGGGTTCGGCGTGTTCGGATCGTATTCCATTCCGGCGGTTGCCGGTGTCTTGCCGGTTAAATAGTCGGCGGTCGTAAAACGTGTAACTGGCCGAAGTCCGGACAGAACGTATATCTGCGGGCAATAACCCCAAATGAAAAGCGAATCGTTTGGCGCGGCGTTGTCGTGAAAATAATCGACGACATATTTCCAGTCTTCGCGCACGGTAGGGACCTGGAACGGCTTATATGCAGCATATGTGAAAGTTGCCACCGTCGCACATAAACCCATCGTAAGAAAAATCCATTTCATTGGAACGGATATCCCCTTCTCCACAATGCTACCTGCAGCCAGCACACATAATGGAAGCAGTACCACGAAGTAATAATGAAAATACATCCTGCCGCCTACGATAACCGGAACAAAACTAAACAGTAGCCACAGGATAAGAAACGGGCGCTTAAAGGTATTTTGGGCGGCACCCTTAAAACCGAAGAACCAGACGCCACTCGCGGCAATTGCCATAAAAAGCGTGCGAATGGCGAATTTGATCAGCACATATAAGGCGTCGCCCTGCGGCGGGCCCTTTGCGTACCGTGTTATGTAGAGCCAAAGATCGAACGCTTCGTTCCATGCGCCCGCCCTCCAGAACAAAAAGACGGCAACTGCTACCGGAAAGAGAAATCCAAAGATCAGGTAGATCGCCGCAATCGGCTTTTTTCGCAATAAAAGCGCCAGAAACATAGGCACGATAACGATACCGCACTGATATTTTGTGAGCGCCGCTATACCTGCGAACATTCCCGCAAGGAACAAAGGCGAATCTTTAAGACGCCGTTCGGCAACAAAATAGAACCACGCGCCGATAGATAAAGGAAGCACCGACAATATCTCGCAATTCGCAGCAAGCATGTCCTGCGGAAGAAATATAACGGATGCGCCCGCGTAAAAGATCGCCGCAAGAAGCCCCGCCCTGTCCGATGAGAACGCCTCTTTTGCCGCCAGGTAGATGAAATATACGGTCACTGTGACCAGGGCTATTAATAGGATATGAACGCCGATAAAATTGTAGATGCCGAACAGCTTGAACGAAAGCGCATAGAAATAATAGACGAGCGGCGGCTGATAGATCAGAAAATCTTTATAAGGAAGGCCTCCGTTCAATATCTTAAGAGCCGCGATCGAATATTCGTTCTCGTCGATGTTCACGAACGTCGTTAGAAGCGACGGCAGGCGAAGAAGAGCCGCCGTTAGAAAAATTAGTGCGAGCCAAATATATCTTTTCTTGACTGGAGAGGCATTATCCATCTAAAAGGACAATTACTATGAAAACCAAAAGAATATCAATCGCAATCATCTTTGCTGCAGCTTTTTTGTTCTTCACGCCGCGGGAGCTTCACGCCGCGCATTATCAGATGCTATTCTGGTATCCTGGCGAAGCAGGCTCTACGGTTGAAGCAAAGACGACGATCGACACATTCTGCAACTATGTAAACGATTATATAAGGCCGGATAGGATCAGAGGCACATATTTCAACACCGAGATCGACGGAGAAAAGTTCCTAAAACAGGCGAAGCCAAAATTTGGGATCG
>CAIPVD010000327.1 GCA_903868375.1 uncultured delta proteobacterium | reverse complement strand
CTAAACGAGTTCTATTTGGCTCCACCGGCAGAAGCCCCTGCTGCTGCCGCTCCAGCTCCAACTCCTGCACCAACGCCAGCACCGGCACCTGTCGTTGCACCAAATCCCCCTGCCCCACAGCCATCGCCTGTTGTAGTTATAGCACCGGCACCAGCACCAGCACCTGTGGCGAAACCTGAACCATCAAAGAAGGACAATGCCATCGCAGAAGCCAAGGCAAAGTTCGACGAATTCAATCTTCGTAAGAACAATAGGACGCTGACATTAAACGATGCAAGAGCTTTGAAAGATGCATGGAAAGCGATTATCGCCCTCGCCTTAAAAGATATCACAGGCAAAGATGTTTTGCTGCCCGAAGCAATTTCATGGGGCAAGCTTGGAGAGACAACATTAGATAACAACTACAAGCAGATGATGGATTATATTGCAGAACTTGCTAAAGAGGTTGCCGATCAGGGTCAGAAGCAGAAACTTACAGATCTACAAAACGACTTCAATACGCAGATCGGCGAATGTAAAAAAGATATAAGCAGAGGTTGCCTGATCGAAGCCTCTTTAAAACAGAACGCGTGGCGCTTTGCTGCCAAAGTGGGAAAAGACGACGCCACTTATTCAAAGATGTCTGGACAAATTACTGAACTGAAGGAGATGGCCCTTTTAAACGCTTCCAAATATGCTAGCGAATTCTATGCAGCCGCCAAGAAAAAACGGAGTTCCGATAGCATTCAAACAATGGAATCGCGCTGTGAATCTTGGAAAACAGCGATCACAGCTTATTTGGACAGTGAAGATTTCGTGAACCAGCCTGAATCGGAGTATGGCAAAAAATATAAGACAATGAAAGATGTGATCGCCGGCCCCGAGGCCACACCAGTAGCGGCCACAGTTGGAAAAAAGGACGAATTAGAGCTAGCCAAAGAATCTGCAACATTTGAAGACATTGCCAGACATATTGAAACAGCCAAGACCCTAGGTTCTTTTGATGCAAAAAAATATAGCGTTCTGGAATCTAATATCAGCGCCATGGCAATATATGCCATGAACAAACGGGCGCCTGATGTGATTACAGCCGCAAACTTAATAAATCGTTACGAAGGATTAATGGAGCACCTTTGCTCCGATAATAAACAATGTCCTTCATATTTAGAAACCATTGGAAAATTAAATAGTAAACTTAAAGCTAAAACGCCTCCACCACCGTCTGCGCCGCCACCAGCACCTCGGTCACAATCTTCTGATCAATACACGCTTTCGGCTGTTGGGCCTAGTGGCCTAAAAAATGTTAATGAGATCGTCAGCCAAATCAAATTTTCCGGTATCTCCGATGAAAGGGTCGCTCAGATACAGGCAGCGTTTGCCGTAGCAGTCAAGAAGTCCGGTATAGAAGCTTTATATGTTCGTTTCAATAAGCTACCTATGGACATAACATCGGTGGATAGCGGAGAGGACCTTGTGAAAGTGGTCGAAGAAGCTAAAGCCATCGAAACAGCAGCAGCCACAGCGCTTGCAACACTCCGAACTGAATTTGAAAAAGAACTTGGCAGGTTAAAAGTTTCGATGTCTTCGTACGATTTTATAACCAATAGTTTCACGTTGCCAACGATATGCTTGTTCTATTTCGATAAAGAAAGAATTAATGTGATAGCGGATGATATTACAGTTGCATCTCATCAGCGTTTTGACAAAGCGGTACAAAAACTTTTAGGTTCCATTAAAAATAGCGATCAGGCCTCTTTCGAAAAGAGCAAGAGCGCACTTGAAAAGACCTTCGAAAATTGGAGAAAAAATGTAGCTGCATTGCAAAATTATAAAGGGCTAGATACCCCAGATAAAGATATAGAGGACAAATTTAAAACATTGGCACAGCTTGATTTAACACCTGACGCCGCAAAACCACATGGAATGCCAGACGCAGCTATCAATATATATTTCACGTTAAGGGCAAAGGAACTTGCTGGACTGAATGGAAAAGTAAAAAATATCTTAGATGAATTTCAATTTTTCCTGGCTCCACCGGACATTAAAGGCGGAGATGAAGCTAAAAATGTTGCAAAGAAGGCTACATCAAAACATGGTGTCGCTGGACAGTTGGTGCTATTGCATCCTAGCCAGCAAGCAGATAAAGGTATCGCTAAAAAGTCGGATTCCTACTTGGTCATGCATGATTGTATCGGTTCGACCTGTAAGTTCAAAGATGGAGTGAGGGCCAACGAGGTCTTGGTCGAACTTGTTATTGTTCCATATTCAACTAATGTTAAAGATGAAGGCAGTGCTAAACAAGTTATCGATTCGATAAAAGCGGCTTACGGT
>CAIPVD010000326.1 GCA_903868375.1 uncultured delta proteobacterium | reverse complement strand
TATCTTCACATATTTTTTCTGCTCGTCGGTACCTGTCAGTTCGATATTCTCGCCAAGCAGGGAAACGCCCTCTTTAATGACCGCAAGTATCCCTCCCACCTTATGCCTTGTCTTTGATATGTAATCCGATCTCACATGTCCCCTCTTTCAATATTTTGGGATACTATCCCATATCTTTCGTGGAAAGTAACCGTCATTAAAAAGATCCCACCTAGTCAGCTCGCATATATAGGCTACTATCCTGGCAGTTCGCAAATACAGGCTATATAAAAAATATACGGGCGCGTAAAGAACGAACACCGCATCTCTAAACGGCCTATCGGATAAGACGGCAACTATCACGAACTGCCACACGTTCATAACGGTATAGAAAAGATACGTGACGACGATAATGAACCAAAAAAGGCCCGGCACATAATAAGCGATCCACGCTATATAAAGCGGGAATACCAGGAGCAACAGGATGTTAAATATGAAATCGGATACGACCGCGATGGAATCGCCCAATTGAAACTTTCTGGGGTCGATCAGGTTGCCGTGCTTCCTTAGATTGATCCTCATGTAACATCTATCCCAGCGCACTCTTTGCTTGAAAAGGTCTTTGAAATGTTCCGGAACGTTGGTCATGGCAAGCGCCTTAGGCGCAAAAACAATGTGGTAACCCAATTTTTTGGTCTTGATGGAAATGTCAAGGTCCTCGCCAGTTTCCGGGTCGGTTCCCCTTGAGGCCTCCAACACTTCCCGCCTGAACGCGCTAAATGCTCCGGAAGCTATCTGCAGCATATTGGTGATCGAAAGCCATCTTCTCTGGGTACTTATGCATGTCCCATATTCCGCGGCCTGCAGCCTGGTAGCCAGGCTTTTCTTGTCGTTATGAACCTTAAGATTACCGCTAACGGCGCCGACACGCGAATTCTTGAAAGGTTTTAAAAGTTCGCGTATCGTATTCTTGTAGATGACTATCTCTGCATCGAAATGGAGCAATATCTCGCCCTTTGCAAATTGAAAGCCGTAATTCAAGGCGCACGGTTTGCCGCCGCGCGTATCTTTTCTAAAATATTTGATCAATCCTTTATTTGCGTAATCCCTGCAAACGGCGGCGGTGGTATCGGTCGAACAGTCATCTACCACGATGACCTCGAAATTATTATAATCGCTGGACAGAACCGAATCGAGCGTCTTCCGGATCCTGGGCCCTTCATTATAAGCTGGCAAGATAACGCTGACGAATTTGCCATCGCTCTTTGTTTCTTTCTTCAGCTTTGGCATTATTTTTTTTAACAGTTCAATGCCGAATATTATCGTGTTCGATAGATAATATCTAACGGTATCGAAGAGCAATGCCGGAGCAAATAGTAGAAACTTCTGCCATGTAGGCCTGCTGGCTACATCTTCGACACACTCAATGACGTAGCTCTTTATAGATTGGATTAATGAATAGACGTCGAGATTAAAAAAAACGATGTAAACAACAGAGGCTATCAAAACAGCCAGCAGCATTGCTTTTAGCACATAAAAAAGCCCCACTCCATCCTTTGGGCACGTTAGTTCCTCCGTTCTTGACAGAAGAGATAGATCAACAGTAATTATTTTTCTAAGTTTCATTTATTTATCGGATCGCTTTTGATCAATTTTCCAAGCAGAGTTTCTTCGCTCTCCGCATCAACCGGATACGAAACCGTCCTAAAGCTAACTTCGAGCCCTTGAACCGCCTTCTCCTTTAGCGCCTTGACAAGAGCAAGCGCCTT